>CBFDCH010000494.1:0-2894 GCA_965603235.1 uncultured bacterium
AAATAATGATAAAAATTGGCAATAATGTGTTCAGTACGTACATCGCTTTGGTTTAACCAGGCATTTTAATCCATTGAACCGCCTTTTTCAAGTTCCAAAGGAGAAAATGATACATCGACTTTCCTCGAGGAAGGGGCGTCCTTTGCAATTCCCGGGTGATTCTGGTACAATCTCATAAAATACCGTCAATCACCGGATCCCAGTTATGAAGGAGAAACTATACCACTATTTTATGGGGGTGTTTCCCGGACTGGTTTTATTTGTGATTTACCCCCTCACCATTTATCTGCCGAATCAGCAGGAATTTGAATTCCAGCTGGATGTATTGTTACCATTTATGGTTGTGGCGATCATGTGGGCTGTGATCATAGCACCATTTGTCTTTATCTCCAGGATGAGAAAAGGGAAATTTTTCCATGCTCTTTTTTATCTGGGCTTGTTTTTTTTATTTAAGGAAATCGTTGCACCATTAAAATCTGAAGGTTTGCTGGGACTGAGTGATACTCTCATTGTCCATGAATCTGCATCCGCCTTGATTTTGGAGTTTGTGTTGTTGGCAGTACTCGCGGGATTACTCTTTTTTGCTTCAAAAAAATTCACCCGGCAACTCCTGGTGCCGGCAGCCTTAATTTTTATCGGATTACAATTGATATTTACCTTTACCCAGCTGAAAAATGAAACCGGGGAGTCGGCAACAATAACCAATCGGGCAGTGTTAAGTGAGCGGGCCGGAAAGAAACAACAAGGTAATATATATCTCATTTGTCTGGATGGCGCCATGGCCTGGAATTTTCCCGAGGTGCTGAAAAGTGGGCGAATGCAAAATGCCTTCTCAGGTTTTACTTTTTTTAAAAATAATATGACCAATTACACCTTCACCATGCCATCGATTGCCTCGACTCTGGGTGCAACGTTCTATAAAAACGGCAGTATCAAACAGTGGATCGAAGAGCACCGGGAGCGTAGGGGATTAATCAGATCGGTTGCTGAGGCCGGGTTTAATGTGTGGATGTACAGTGGCTACAAACATGTGTCTGTTCCGGCGCACCAATTTTCACCGAGAAAAAAAAATATCCGTTACCGTTTTACGATTATGATTCAACTGGAATCGGTTTGGCTGCTGCGGGCCGTTCCTACAATTTTTAAAAAAGAAACTGCCCGGAATTTGGTTGAACGAAGAAATATATTAAAAATGGCCAATGTTAACCTGGTCGCAAATTCCCTGGCCCAATTAAACGGTTTTGTGGAGGATGAGAGGAAACGACCAGCCAAGAGTCAATTTGTCTATGTCCATGTTTATATTCCCCATAAACCCTATGTGTATGATGCTGATTGCAAGGAAGTGTTGCTAACTGGAAACTATATTGGTCAGGCTGCCTGCTCTCTCAGGCCCATAGTACGCTGGCTCGATTTTTTAAAACGGGAAGAAAGGTTTTCCGAATCAACAATAATCATTTTTGGTGACCACGGCATGGTCGGCGGGGGAGACGGAGGTGTGCCATCTTTGCAGTCCAAGAATCTGCTGAAAAAAATTCAAAAAATCGGAGATAAGCATCCACAAAATTTACATCGTTGGTCAACGGCCCTGCTATTGATCAAACCGCCAGCCACTTTTATTTCTCTGTCAGAACCGTTACAGGTTTCCCCCAGGCAGACACAGAATGGGGATATCGTAGCTACCCTGGCCGATGTGGCAGGTCTCGATTTTTCAGCAGGTATCGGCATCTCTGTATTTAATAGGGACTTTCCTGAAAACAGAGAGGTGGATATTTTCCACGGCTATGAACAGGCCATTTATACAAAAGTAAAAAGGGGGAGTATGAAAACGATACGGGGGAAATTACTTCATTTTAAATACAATTATCAAAAGGGGTGGAGGTTCATACAGGATGTTGCCTGTGTCTGGTGATTAAACTTTTAATCTGCAGCCGCAGCTACTGATTTTGGTAGGTCAGGATCGGACTACCGACAACTCTTCCAAAAGGGCAATCGCTGTCTGGCAGCCCCTATGAAAATCTTTTATTAAAAACCGTTCATTGGGTGAATGGGCATTGTCATCCTCCTGTCCGAATCCGACCAGCAGGGTGTCAAGACCCAATACTTTTTTAAAAGTTTCCACCACAGGGATAGAACCGCCCATTTTTATAAAGAGCGGGTGTTTGCCGAATCCACTCTTCACAGCTCTGGCAGCGGCTTCAATCCAGGAATTTTGTATGTCAACCTGTACAGGATTGGCTCCATTGAACTTTTGTACCTCCAGAGTAATGGTATCCGGACAGATCTTCTTTAAGTGCTTAGCAAATTTATCACAAATTTCCTCTGGAGTCTGATTGGGAACAAGGCGCATGGTAATTTTGGCAGAGGCCCAGGAAGGGATGATCGTTTTGGCCCCTTCTCCCTGGTAACCGCCGGTAATACCGTTGCAATCAAGAGTGGGACGACACCAGATCTGTTCTAGAGGGGAGAAGCTTTTTTCACCCCACAAGAGGGGCGCACCTGTTGTGGCCCGGTATTCTTCTGCATCAAACGGAAGGTCTCTCAATTGTTGCTTTTCCAGTTCAGATATGGTGTATACGTTCTCATAGAAACCATCGATAGCAACACGGCCATCCTTATCATGAAGTTGGCCCAGCAATTGGGCAAGAATATTGATGGGATTGGCTACAGAACCACCATAAACTCCCGAGTGGAGATCCTTATCTGGTCCGATAACCTTCACTTCTACCAGAGCAATCCCCCGAAGTCCGTAATTAATGGCCGGCATATCAATTGCGTATTGGGCAGAATCAGACACCAGGACAATGTCTGCCTTCAGCTTTTCTTTATTTGCAGCGATGAAGGGGTTCAGGTGGGAAGTAATGCCCTACTCTTCACCCTCAATTAAAAATTTGACA
>CBFDCH010000495.1:0-2893 GCA_965603235.1 uncultured bacterium
GCCATAGATGGATGAACACCCGGTGGCATTGGCAATAATCATACGTTCACCGAATAGCTGGGTGGCCAATTTGACATAGGGGGTTTCACCACAGCCGGCACATGCACCGGAGAATTCAAATAGGGGAGTGCGAAATTGAGATCCCTTGTAAGTGGTGAGCGGTGATCCTTCGGTAATATTATCAGGGAGTTGTTCGAAGAATTTTTCATTATCCCTTTCCCCGGCTTCCCTTTCATTTTCAATTGGGCTGAATTCCAGGGCCTTCTCTTTTGCCAGGCACACGCTGATGCAATTGCCGCAGCCGGTGCAATCTTCAACATACATCTGCACCTTGAATTTCAGCTCTCTCTCATTGCGGGTGGTGGATTTTAGGGTGGTAAATGTTTCAGGGGCATTTTTCAATTGTTCAGGCTCAATCTGTTTGACACGGATGGCAGCATGGGGACAGACCAGGGAACACAGGTTGCACTGAATACAATTCTCAGCCAGCCAGCGAGGAACTTGGGGTGCGATTCCCCGTTTTTCGAGTTTGGTTGTGCCAGTGGGCACTGATCCATCCAGAGGCATTTGGGAAACAGGGATGGTGTCACCCTGGATATGCATGATTTTTTCGATTATATTTTTAGCAAAGGGGATGGCATCCTGTGGGATTAAACTGGGGGGTTGAAAGGATTTTTTTATCTGGTCAACACTCTCGGGATAGGGCACTTCCAATAAATATTTGCTAGTTTGATCAACAGCATTCCAGTTCATATTTACAATATTTTCGCCTTTTTTCCCGAAAGTCTTTTTAATTGCCGCTTTGATGAGATTAATGGCTTCATCTTGCGGCAGTATACCGGAGATTTTAAAGAAAGCGGCTTGCATTACCGTTGAAATCCTGTTACCCAATCCCACATCTTCGGCAATTTTCAGTGCATTTATGTTATAGAACTTGATCTTCTTCCTGATAATGGTTTCCTGCATGTCACGTGGTAAATGATCAAATACCTCTTCATTGGGCCAAAGGGAATTGAGCAGGAATGTACCTCCTTCTATTATCCCCTTGAGAATGTTGTAGCGGCCCAGGTAAGCGGAATTATGCAGGGCAATGAAATCGACATTGGATAGGAGGTAGGAAGATTGGATTTTGCTTTTACCAAAACGGAGGTGAGAGATAGTGATTCCGCCTGATTTCTTTGAGTCATAGGAAAAATACCCCTGGGCGTACATATCGGTATTGTCACCGATGATTTTAATTGAGTTTTTATTGGCGCCCACAGTACCATCAGATCCCAGTCCCCAGAAGAGGCACCGTTTGTTATCCTTTGGTTCTGCATCAATCTTTTCCTTGATAGAGATCGACTTGTTGGTGACATCATCATTTATGCCAACAGTAAAGTTATGGAAGGCAGGACCATCAAGATGATCAAAAACAGCCTTTACCATCGTGGGGGTAAAATCTTTTGAACTTAATCCATAACGGCCGCCGATAACCTGAATGTTTTTACCGGCCAGTGCTGAGGTTACATCCAGGAAAAGGGGTTCGCCCGGCGAGCCAGGCTCTTTTGTCCGGTCCAGAACCGCAATTTTTTTAACACTTTTGGGCAGGGCCTCAAGAAAGGCTTCAACAGCAAAAGGTCTGTATAGACGTACTTTTAACACACCGACTTTTTCTCCCCTTTGTTGCAGGAAGTTTATGGTTTCTTCAATGACATCACAGGCAGAACCCATTGCTAAAATCACCTTCTCCGCATCGGGATCCCCGTAATAATCAAACAGGTTATAACGCCTTCCTGTTTTTTTGTATACTCTATCCATGTTTTTCTGCACAATTCCAGGAAGCTGGTCGTAATATTTGTTGACTGTTTCTCGTCCCTGAAAATAGACATCCGGATTCTGTGCCCCGACCTTGACAAACGGTTTGTCAGGATTTAGGGCCAGTTTCCGGAAATTTTCGACCAGGTTTACATCCAGCATTTCTGACATGGTTTCATAATCAATCATTTCCACTTTTTGAATTTCATGGGATAATCTGAAGCCTTCGAAAAAGTTAAGAAAGGGGATACGGGCTTCGAGGGTTGAGAGGTGTGACACCAGGGCCAGGTCCATTATTTCCTGAACTGATGATGCGGCTATCATCGCCCAACCGGTATTTCTAACAGACATGACGTCTGAATGATCCCCAAAAATGGATAAAGACTGACAGGCCAGGGAACGGGCCGACACATGGAAAACTGTGGGCAGCATTTCACCGGCGATTTTGTGCATATTGGGAATCATCAACAGCAGTCCTTGTGAAGCAGTAAAGGTTGTGGCCATGGAACCGGCTGAAAGAGCGCCATGAATCGCCCCGGCAGCGCCAGCTTCTGATTGCATCTCAATGACTTGTACTTCCTGGCCAAATATGTTTTTTCGCCCAAAGGCGGCCCAGGAATCAGCCAACTCTCCCATTACAGAGGATGGCGTGATCGGGTATATTGCCGCGACCTCACTGAATGCGTAGGCTACATGAGCTGCAGCTGTGTTTCCATCAATGGTAGATTTTTTATTACTCATGTTAACTCCTTTTGGTTTATTTAAAAGAATGTTGTTCGCTAAAGTTACCTGTAAAAGTTAAAGTAAATCCAATTTATATTGTGATGTCGGTCATATGCAAAAGTAACGGCCTGACTTAATAACGTATTAATAACGCAATAAAAATTGATTCGTGAATGTGAAAAAGTAACGGTTTGTTGAACGGTCATTCGATCCTCGTGCTTGCTGTCGTCTTTTTCTCCATGTGATATTCCGAAATGTAATTTAACCATAATCCAACTTACATTGCAACAGGAATTTTCCATTTTATTGTCTTGACATTCCACTCCCACGATTTTAATATTTACCCCATTTTGGATAATTTTTCCAAGTTAGG
>CBFDCH010000496.1:0-2882 GCA_965603235.1 uncultured bacterium
GGTTGTGATACCAGCCACTTGTAATGCCTTTTGATTGGCCCAGCAGGCAAACCCATGCAATCCTTTTAAACACACGGGGTTGTCCGGAGATATCTGGCTCAGGCGCAGATTATTGGGATAATTTTTAGCCCAGGCCCCTTCGTCCCATCCCCAGCCCACGATCCATTCCCCCTTTGGTGTGCGCTGCACCATCTTCTCAACTGCCAGCACCGCTTCTTCGGGATCTTTGATGTTTGTCAGGTTTAATTCCATAAAGCTCTTGCCCAGGTCGTAAATGTGTCCGTGCGATTCCACAATGCCGGGCATCACTACCTTGCCCAAAAGATCTGTAACAGTCGTGCGGGGGAAGCGTTTTTTTATCTCATCACTGGATCCGATAGCCACAATTTTTTCACCGGCAGTGGCAAAGGCCCCGGCTTCGGGATTGGCCGGATCCATGGTTATGATGGTACCATTGAAAAAAATGTTGTCTGCTTCAATTTCTTTACCGCAGTTAAATGAGACCAATGCCGCAAACGTTACCAACAAAATAATAAATAATCCTGAATACTTGTTCTTTAATTTCACCTTGATCCTCTCCTGGGACATTCACATCCGGTGGCTTCATCCCGCACTTGTTTTACCATACTAAATAAAAAAATGAAATATTGGTTTGCGCGGGCGGACTATCTCCGGACCATGGCTTGGCAGTGGCAAAATTTGTTTTTCACAAATTGTTGTGCTAGAGTGCAGGAGAAGTAGTAATTTCAGCAGGAGAAATGGCATGAGAAAAAAAATCCCGGCAATTGGAATTCATTGTTTTATGGTCATGGTATTGGTTGTGGCCTTGTTTTTCCCGCATCCATTGGCAGCAACCGGCAAACTTAAAGTTAAGTCAGTCAAATATACGGTAAAACCTGAATATCTGGAGCTCTTAAACTGGCGTTCCATTGGCCCCTACCGTGGCGGGCGAGCTCTGGCTGTGGTTGGGCATCCCAATAAGGCGCAGGTGTTTTATTTTGGCGGCGCTGGCAGTGGGATCTGGAAAACCACCAATGGGGGCAAGACCTGGGAAAATGTTTCGGATGGATTTTTTAAAACCAGTTCCGTCGGAGCAATTACCCTGGCACCGTCGGATCCCGAAACAATTTATGTAGGCATGGGAGAGTGCTGCCCCAGGGGTGATATTTCCCATGGAGACGGGGTGTATAAATCCCAGGACGGGGGCAAGACCTGGCAGCATATGGGCCTGGCTGCCACCCGGCACATTGCCAGAATTTGTGTTCACCCAACCAATAGCGATATTGTATACGTGGCTGCTCTGGGTCACATATTTGGCCCCAATCAGGAACGGGGAATTTTTCGTTCCTTGGACGGAGGTAAAACCTGGAAGAAGATTTTGTTTCGCAGCCCCCGTTCCGGTGCAGTTGATTTGGTGATGAATCCTGACAATCCGCGCATGCTGTATGCCGCTTTCTGGCAGGTACAACGACTGCCCTGGGGATTTATGAGCGGCGGACCGGAATGCGGGATCTATAAAACCAGTGACGCAGGCAAGACCTGGCAGGAAATCACCAATAAACCGGGACTGCCTTCAGGCATAAAAGGGAGGATCGGGCTGACCCTGTCTGCTGCCAATCCGGAGCGAATTTATGCCATTGTGGAGGCTAAAAAAAAGGGGATCTATCGTTCGGAGGACGGGGGCGAAAAATGGCAGTTAATCAGTCAAAACCCCCAATTGCATCAACGTCCCTGGTATTACCATCATATCAAGGCAGATCCCACCGATGCCGAGGTGGTGTTTGTCATGAACGTTGGTTTCTGGCGCTCCGCAGACGGCGGCAAAACCTTTAAACGTATATCTACCCCCCATGGAGACAACCATGATTTGTGGATTGATCCAACCAATGCCAGGCGAATGGTAGAGGCCAATGACGGTGGCGCAACCATAACCTTTGACGGGGGAAAAAGCTGGTCGTCCATATACAATCAGCCCACCGCTCAATTTTACCATGTTACCACTGACCGGCAATTTCCATACCGGGTATACGGTGCCCAGCAGGATAACAGCACTATCTCCGTACCCAGCCGGTCGCGCCGGGGTTTGATCGATTTTTCAGAAACATATGCGGTTGGCGGCTGTGAATGCGGTTATATAGCCGTACGTCCGGATAACAGCAACATAATTTATGCCGGTTGTTACGGAGGCACTGTGACCCGTTACAACCATACCACCCGGACCATTCATGATATATCTGTCTGGCCCGACAATCCCATGGGCTGGAGCGCGGAAAAACTCAAGTACCGTTTTCAATGGACTTTTCCCATCTACCTTTCTCCCTTTGACGCCAATACTCTCTATGTGGCTGGAAACCGGATCTTCCGCTCTACTGATGAGGGCAAGAGCTGGGATATTGTTAGTCCCGATTTGACCCGAAATGATACTGCCAAGATGGGACCTTCCGGAGGTTCCTTGACCCATGACAATACCAGTGTTGAGTATTATGGTACTGTGTTCGCTCTGGCCGAATCTCCACTCAAACAGGGATTATTGTGGGCTGGAAGCGATGATGGGCTGATTCATATTTCTCACGACAATGGTAAAACCTGGCGGAATGTAACCCCTGGCAAACTGCCCCCCTGGGCCTTGATCAGTATCATTGAACCCTCATTTTTTGACGCAGCCACTGCTTATGTGGCAGCCACGCGCTATAAGCATGATGATTATCGGCCCTATTTATATAAAACCACTGACTTTGGCAAGAGCTGGCAGAAAATAACCGCGGGTTTCCCTGCTGATGATTTTACCCGGGTGATTCGAGAGGATCCCCAACAGCAGGGGCTGCTGTATGCCGGAACCGAAACCGGTGTTTATTTCAGTACAGATGGCGGTAAATTTTGGC
>CBFDCH010000497.1:0-2877 GCA_965603235.1 uncultured bacterium
CCCCCCCCATAACTATTGGCCATGATGACCACTCCATGTCCCTTGTCTCTACTTGCAAAAAGGAGGCATGAAAAACCGGGTGGATTACCGCCGCTGTGCTGGAAATAAACAGCATCATTCATCCTGGTGAGGGCAAATCCCAGGCCCATGGTTGGCGAGTTATCTGGAGTGAGCATGGCCTGTCCCAGCCTGGATGATAGAATCCGTTCTTTTTCCCCACGCTGGATTCGCTGAATCTCAACGGCAAAGCGGGCCAGGTCCGATGGAGTGGTCCACAGACCGCAGCACCCAGACCCACCCTTCAAAAACCAATGGGCAGGCAACGGCTCTCCCTGCCGGGAATGGGGCGCTGATCTTAATCCTGCCAGGGATTTGGGCAGGGGTTTTTGAAAGGAACTGTGTTTCATTCCCAGAGGATCAAAAATATATTCCCGGGCCAGGCTGGGCAATACACGGCCGCTTACATCCTCGATCAGCAGTTGCAGCACAGTATATCCACCGCCTGAATAGCGAAATCCTTTCCCAGGTTCCTGAAAAATGCGGACCGGCTTTGAATTGGCCGGAGGTTTTCCATCCAGCACCTCCAGGATGGTGGGAGCCTTTTCCCCTTTGCCATAGCCCCTGAATCCTGACACTGTCAGGCCGGCACTGTGGGAAAGGAGCCGACGCAAGGTCACCTTATTGTCACGGCTGAATTTATTTTCTGGGACCTTCCAGGACTTCAGTTGACGGTTTACATCGCTGTCCAGGTTTAAAACACCCTTTTGCACCAGCTTCAGGGCCACCAGTGCAGTTACCGGTTTACTGATGGAAGCTGCCTGAAACAGGGTAGATTTATTGACAAACTGTCCCCTGTTTTTATCTGTCACACCATAGCCCTTGGCCCAGTGTATTTTATAGTTGTAAATCACTGCCACACCTAACCCGGGTACCCCGTGATGTGCCATCCGCTCCTGAAGGTTCCACTGGGTAGTGCCCTTGATTATTACAGAAGGGCTCAGCCCCTGCTCCACCTGCTGGATAAATGATTCTATGTTTTCTTCGCCGCCAATGGGAAGGCAAACCATTAAAACCAGCAAAACACATTGTGCCATCATAATTCTTCTCATAGTCAATCACCCCTATACTTCATAAATTTGCATTTCACCACCACCTGGTTCAAGAACCACCCCCAATGATTTGGTACGGATGGGTGTGATTATTAGTTTTGTTGCCTGTCCCCTTATCCATAAAACCACTCCGTTCCAGGGGACGTATAACATATATTGGGAGTGAATGATGAGAAAGGTAATCGGCCCACTTCTGGCACTATGTATATTAATATCCTTTTTTTCCTGTAAAACAGACGAAGCGGATACCCGCCAATCTTACACCTATCAGGCTCCGGACAATACCGGGGATGGCTGGGTGACCGGATCTTTAACAGATGTGGGTATGAAGGTGGCGCCGTTGCAGGCTTTAATGGAGATCCTGCTGAACAGGGAGAACCACGAGATACATTCTATTTTGGTAATAAAGGACGATTTGCTGGTTTTTGAGGAGTATTTCAGCGGTCATGATTTTAACGCCGGTGGAGCCAATTATCATGGCATGCTCTTAAATTTTGACCGTGATGTGGCCCACAATCTCCATTCGGCAACCAAGAGTATTACATCAACCATTTTGGGAATTGCCATTAACCAGGGATTTATTGCCAGTGTGGAAGATAAGTTGTACGATTTTTTTCCTCAATATGAATCGCTGAGAAACGAGATGAAGGACCGCATGCGCTTAAAGCACCTCCTCAATATGAGGGCAGGCTGGGCCTGGAATGAGTGGGATGAGCCGGTAACAAGCTCCAATAGTAATTATATGCAAATGTTATTTTCAGGTGACCCCCTCCGTTTTGTACTGGCCCAACCCATGGATGCTGAACCAGGCAGCAAATTTAACTATAGTGGCGGTGTGACCAATGTATTGGGACAGGTGGTTGAAACCAGTGTGCCATCCAGCTTTGAACGTTTCGCCGACCTGGTCCTGTTCAACCCCCTGGGCATTACCAATTGGCGCTGGCCCTATTTCCCGTCAGGCATGATTCTGGTTTCAGGGGATTTACATATCAGGCCCCGGGATATGGCCAAAATCGGCTATCTCTTTATAAAAGGCGGCAAATGGCAGCAGAATCAAATCGTTACACAAAATTGGATCGATCAGGCCATCAGACAGCGGGTGGACCTCCCCGACCTCGGCTGGGCTGACGGCTACGGTTATCAATGGTGGTTTCAAACCTTCACTGTAAACGGTGTTGCCTTTAAAACTTTCCGCGCCGAAGGTTGGGGCGGGCAGCTCATTATCCAGGTGCCGGATTTGAATATGGTGGTGGTTTTTACCGGGGCCAACTATACAACCTCACCATTCCCGAGTCTGCGCACCATGATGGAGTCACATATCCTCCTTTCGGCGATGCAAAATTAATTGTTAGCCTCTAGCCTCTAGAAAGAATGTATTTCAAAAATGTCAAACTCCAAATTCAAGTAAAACATAAAAATCTTGTCAAGTCCTGATTAAAATAAGAAAAACGGGAACGAATAAACTGCTTGGCGAGAGCAAAGTTTTTAAAATAATCAAAAAAGCAAAACCTCTCCTGTCTATACCGAAAAAATAAATCGAGAACCATTTGCCCGGGTTATACGTTTAATAGGTTATGGAATCGGTTTAAAATCAATGTGTGGAGAGAAACCATGAAATGGAAAATTTTAGGATTGATTGTTGTTTATATTTTGACCTGCAATAGCTATTGCGACCGCTGCGACCAGGAGAGAATCAGGGGGAACGGCAACCTGGTTAAACAGGACCGTCCCATAAGAGGTGTTACAGGAATCAAAACCACCACCTTTG
>CBFDCH010000498.1:0-2870 GCA_965603235.1 uncultured bacterium
TTTCACCAAAGGCGTCGTAATCTTTGCTTTGTATATCGAGTACTCCGATCAGTTTACTACCACTTACAATGGGAACGGATAATTCAGAGCTGGTCATTTCGTTGGCCTTACATATATAATGTGGATGTTTTACTACATCACCGCTGACCTGTACCTGTTTACTCTGCGCCGCGTAACCGGTCATTCCCTTGCCCAGCTCTACCTTTGTATCAAGGGGGATTTCGTCGGCAAATTCACCGTCTATTGCCTCAAGGGTGAGGTATTTCTCACTTTTATCGAGTAATAGTAGATTGACACACTCATAGTTAAAGGTCTGCTGGATGACCGCAACAATCTCCTTTAATAGAGTGTCCTGTTTCAGTTCACCACTGATCCGCTTGCCCATTTCATACAGGAACATGGATTGACTGGCCCTGTGCTGCAGTTCTTTTTTAAGGCTTTTCTGTGTTTCAATTTCCCTCTGGGCCTGATGATACAATCGGGCATTTTCAATACCTTTGGCTATTTGCGCGCTGAGGGTTTCCAGCGCAGCGATATCAGATTTGTCAAAAGCATTGAGATGAATGCTCTGAACATCCAAAACCCCTATTACCTGGTCGCCGCTTAAAATGGGCGTCGATAATTCGGATCTGGTGATTTCATCTGCTTTCATTTTGTAGTGCGGATTTTGGGACACGTCATTGCTGACTTGTGTATTCTTTATTTTGGCGGCTATGCCAATCATTCCTTCTCCGACTTTTAATTGTAGATTGTCTGGAAAAACTTTGGCATATCCACCGGAAATAGCCTGCAGATTGAGGCTTTTTCCTTCTTTGTCCATTAACAACAGCATGACACCATAATAATCAAATGATTCCTGAATGGATGTTACTATTTCGGATAGGAGTGCCTCCAGCTCCAATTCCCCGGTCAGCCTCTGGCCCACCTCATAAATGAGTGTGGATTGAGAAGCCCTGTGCTTAAGCTTTTCCTCCAGCTCTTTATGGATTTTAATCTCTTTTTCCAGATCGTGGGTGCGTTCTGAAACCAGAACTTCCAATTGTTTTTTTCTCCTGTTTACCTTACTTATGCGCAAGTTATATGTTAGGTAGATCAACACCAGCAATGCTAAAATCGCTGAAAATTGAAACCACAGGGTCTGCCAGAATGGGGGGGTGATAACAATGGTTAAAGTGGTGCCCTTCTGATTCCAGATACCATCATTGTTGGATCCTTTAACATGGAAACGGTAGGTTTTGGCGGGAAGGGTGGTGTAGGTGACAAAACGGCGGCTGCCAACCCTGTTCCAATTCTCGTCAAGCCCTTCCATCATATAGGTGTATTGATTTTTCTCCGGGGCTACAAAGTCCAAAGCGGCGAATTCAATGGAAAAAACATGGTCCCTGTGTGAGAGAGTGACGGCGTCTGTCATACATATCGGCTTGTTGAGGATAGTACGTCCGTCATCCAATGGTCCGATCGGAACCTTTTTATTAAACAATTGGAAATCCGTGATAACTATGGGTGGAATATGGGTGTTGTCCTTGATTTTTTCAGGAAAGAAGTAATTGAGGCCCTTGATGCCGCCAAAAAACATTTCCCCGTCCGGGTTTTTAAAGAAAGCGCCCCCATTAAATTCATTGCTTTGCAGACCATCATCCACCGTATAATTACGGAAGGTACGGGTGGCGATATTTAATCTGGATAGGCCGTTATTCGTACTGAGCCATAAATTTCCCTTTTTATCTTCCAGAATTCCGTAAACCGCATCATTTGACAATCCGTCATTTTCGCGGAAATGGCTGAAATCACCTCTTTTTGGATTAAAGCGATTTAAACCTCCACCATAGGTGCCTATCCAGAGTGCACCGGAGCTATCCTGGTAGATGGTCATTACATGGTTGTTGCTTATACTGGCTGGATCATTTGCATCGTTTATAAAGCGTGTGAAAGAGTTGCTGCCGAGGTTAAAACAGTTCAGTCCGCCTCCGTCTGTACCGACCCACAGGTCTCCCTGGTTATCTTCGAGAATGGAGTATGTATAGTTGTTGCTTAATGAACGGGCATTATTGCTGTCATGCTGGTAATGGTGAAAACTATCACTCTGGTAGTCATAGCGGTTTAAACCTCCACCATAGGAAGCGATCCATAGTGTGCCGGATCGATCCTTATATAAATAGCGGATCGTGTTATGACTGAGGCTCTCGGAACGAATAGGATCATTCTGGTAGCGGATAAAGGTTTGTTTTTCCCTGTCGAAGCGGTTGAGGCCGCCTCCGTCTGTACCGATCCACAATCGTTTATATTTATCTTCACAAATGGCTCTGATATGGTTGGAACTGATACTGACCGGATTACTCTGATCAAATTTAAAATGGGAGAAGCGCCTGGTTTTCCGGTTCAAACGGTTTAATCCGCCAACCTCGGTCCCAATCCATAGTGTTTTTGAGGAATCTTCGTATATGGCCATGACAAATTCACTGCTTAAACTATTGGCAGAATCGAGCTCTTTTCTAAGAGCAAAAAATTTGGCTTTTCCCGGGTGGTGGATACTTACGCCACCTCCCTGGGTGCCGATCCACAGAATATCAAGGTTGTCCTGGAAAACTGTTGCAATGTGATTGTTGCCCAAACTGGTGGTGTCATAGGGATCCTGTTTGAAATGTTCAAAATTATCCCGCTTGCGGTTATATCTGTCTAATCCGCTGCGAGTCCCTATCCAGAGATTCTCTTGTCTGTCCTCATAAACATAAAATACGTTGTTATCACTCAAGCTGTCGGGTTTTTTATTCTGATGAAAATACCGTGTAAACGTGTTGGTTTGAGGATTAAACCGGTTTAAACCATTATCCGTACCCAACCAAAAAACATTTTCATGATCCCGCAAAATC
>CBFDCH010000499.1:0-2869 GCA_965603235.1 uncultured bacterium
AGCCCTGTACTTGGGCATTGAAAAAGCAAAGTTAGGCAACCGCATCAATGACATTTCCATTGCCATAGATAAGCATGTCAGGGGAAATGGTTATGAGATAGTACGTGATTTAACCGGTCATGGCATCGGCAGGAGTTTACATGAAGAACCTCAAATCCTGAATTATGATGATGGTATCAAACGGCAGAAGTTAAAAAAAAACATGACATTGGCCATTGAGCCTATGATCACTAGGGGATCATATGAAATTAAAACACTGGATGACGATTGGACTGTGGTTACAAAAGATGGTAGTTTGTCCGCACATTATGAGCATACAGTTGCCATTACCGAGAATGGCCCGGAAATCTTAACAAGGATTTGATTGTGACAAAAAAAAAGGACGTAATTGAGGTAAAGGGAATCGTGATTGAATCACTACCAAATGCTGCATTTCTGGTTGAACTTGATGAAAATCATCATCGGATTAACGCACATCCTTCCGGCCGGATGAGACGGAACAATATTAGAATTTTACCGGGAGACCGGGTTTTAATTGAGATATCACCATATGATATCACCCGTGGCAGAATTATTTATCGATTTAAGTAGGAGGAGCAAATGAAAGTTAGGTCTTCAGTAAAGAAAATATGTCTTAAGTGTAAAGTAATAAAACGCAAGGGTGTTGTAAGGATAATCTGTAAGGATCCTAAGCACAAACAGAGACAGGGTTAAGGAGGTTAACTTGGCTAGAATAGCTGGTGTTGAATTACCCAATAATAAGAGAGTTGAGATTGGCCTGACCTATATTTTTGGTATTGGTGGGACAAAGTCAAAGGCAATTTTAAAGAGTGCGAAAATTGATGTCAACAAAAAGGTCAAGGATTTATCCGCTGAAGAAGTCACCAAAATCCGTAAATATATTGAAGCAAATGAAATGGTGGAAGGTGATTTAAGGAAACAGATCAATCAGGATATAAAAAGATTGATGGATATTAATTGTTATCGTGGTCAGCGACACAAACGGGGCTTGCCGGTAAGAGGACAAAGGACAAAAACCAATGCCAGAACACGAAAGGGACCCCGTGGTGCTATGATTAAAAAGAAGAAGTAACGGAGGAGTAAGATGGTCCAAAAGAAAGAACGTAAACGAACCAAGAAAAAAGAGAAGAAGGTTGTACCCCATGGAATTCTTTATATTCACTCAACCTTTAATAATACGATTATCACAATAACCGATAAAGAGGGTAATGTGTTGACATGGTCCTCCGGAGGCGTGCTGGGATTTAAAGGCTCACGTAAATCAACCCCGTTTGCTGCTCAACTGGCGGCTAAAAAAGCGTTGGAAGCTGCTCATAATTTCGGTATAAAAACACTTGATGTAAGAGTGAAGGGACCTGGTGCGGGTAGGGAAAGCGCTTTGCGTACCATAAGCGAAACCCCTTTTAGAGTAAAATCGATCAAAGATACTACAGCCATACCCCATAATGGCTGCCGACCCCGGAAAAAGAGACGGGTATGAGGAGGTAAACAGTGGGAAGATATACAGGTGCTGTTTGCAGATTATGCAGAACTGAAGGTACAAAATTATTTCTCAAAGGTAAAAGATGTTTGTCTGATAAATGTGGTTTGGACCGTAGAAGTTATCCCCCGGGTAACAGAGGGAAAAAGACCAGATTTAAAAAATCCAACTATAAAATCCAGTTAAGAGAAAAACAAAAAGTAAAACGGTTTTATGGTGTTGGTGAAAAGCAGTTCAGAAATTTTTTCTATAAAGCTGCCCAAAAAAGAGGTGTTACTGGCGAGAACCTGCTTAGAACGTTGGAACTTAGGCTGGATAACATTCTATACAGGATGAATTTTGCCGCTTCCAGAAGCCAGGCACGTCAATTAATCCGTCATGGCCATGTTGGCGTTAATGGCAGAAAAGTGACCATACCATCCTATATTCTACGGCTTGAAGATAAAGTTGCTCTTCTAGAAAGATCACAGAATAGTGATAATATTAAGGGTATTCTAGAAAGTGTTGATGGTCTCACTGAGATTCCAGAATGGCTCGTTGTTGAAAAAGAGAAATTTTCAGGAACAGTACATAGCCTTCCAACCAGATAGGATGTGTCTCTTGCTGTAGAGGAACACTTGATCGTTGAGCTTTATTCGAAATAAAGGAGGGAAATATGAATTTGAAATATCAGAGACCGAGAAAGCTGGAGGTTATCGAAGAAACTGACCATTATGGCAAGTTTTATGCAGAACCTTTTGAGCGGGGTTATGGCAGTACGATTGGCATCGCACTCAGACGGGTATTGTTATCCTTAATCGAAGGTGCGGCTATTACCGCCGTTAGAATTGATGGTGTGCTACATGAATTTGCGGTTATTCCCAGAGTATATGAAGATGTCTTAAATATAATTTTGAATATGAAAAATATTCCTTTTAAATTGAATGTAGATGAACCGCGGGTGGTAAAAATTGAAAAGAGCGGCAAGGGTGAGATTTTGTCCGGAGATATCATTTGTGACAATGATGTTGAAGTCCTGGACAAGGACATCCACATCGCTTACCTGGAAGAGGGAGCCACGTTTAATGCGGAAATTTTAATTAAAAAAGGGAGCGGATTCAAGTTATCTGAACAAAACTATGAAGAGACCTTGCCCGTTGATTTTATCCCCGTGGATGCCAATTTTAATCCTATTGACAGGGTACAATATTCCATCTTGCCTGCCAGGGTTGGAAAGCGGACAGATTATGAACGCCTTATCTTTGAAGTATGGACCAATGGCAGTGTGACTCCCAAAAAAACAATCTCCAGCGCAGGAAAAATCTTAAGGGATCATTTGTCAATTTTACTTGACTATCCTGATATTGAGAAGCTTCTGCCAGCTGATGA
>CBFDCH010000500.1:0-2869 GCA_965603235.1 uncultured bacterium
CGAACTGATGAAATCGATTATTCCAATCAAAGCATTGGGACCGATGAACGATGGTGAAGGAGAAACAGCAAAAGCTGAGTATATCACCAATTATCTGAAAACGATTGGATTTACGAATATACAGGAATTTCCTGCTGATGATAAAGATGTGCAAGGAGGAAAGCGGCCTAACATCGTAGCAATTCTTGAAGGTGAGAATACAGAAAAGACAATTTGGATTTTAGCTCATCTTGATGTTGTACCGGAGGGTGATCTTTCTAAATGGGATACGGATCCTTTTGAAGCTGTTGTTAAAGAAGGTAAAATTTTTGGCCGGGGAACGGAAGATAATAACCAGGGATTAGTCAGTGGTATTATAGCAGCAAAGGCATTAATTGATCTTGGAATTAAACCGAATTGCAATTTGGGATTAATGATTGTCAGTGATGAGGAAACTGGCAGCGTATTTGGATTGCAGCATATGGTTGATAATCATTCAGAATTATTTAGTAAAAACGATTTAATTATTGTACCGGATGCGGGCGAACCTGATTCCAAAATGATTGAAGTAGCTGAAAAATCCATTCTCTGGTTAAAATTCAAGACGATTGGTAAACAAGTACATGCCAGTACACCGGAAAAAGGCATTAATGCTTTTAATGCAGCCTCACACCTGGTTGTGGAACTCAATAAACTGCATGATATTTTTGATCAAAAGGATGATGTGTTTGATCCGCCGATTAGCACGTTTCAAGCAACTAAAAAAGAAGCCAATGTGCCCAATGTGAATACCATCCCGGGAGATGATATTTTTTACCTGGATTGCCGCATACTGCCAAATTATACCATCGAGCAGGTAATGGAAGCAACTGGTAAAATGTGCCGGGAAATTGAGAAAAAATTAGATGTTAAAATTGAGGTATCAATCGCTCAAAAAGATGAAGCAGCCCCGCCTACTCCGATTGGCGCCCCGGTTGTAAAAGCGCTGGAGAAAGCAATAAAAGATGTGTATCAGGTCGAGGCTAAACCAATGGGTATTGGCGGTGGTACGGTTGCGGCCATTTTCCGCAGGGCAGGATTTAACGCTGCCGTTTGGTCGACACTTGATGACCTGGCCCATCAGCCCAATGAATATTGTGTAATTTCCAGCATGATGAACGATGCCAAGGTTTTTGCGCATGTGTGTTTAAACGCTTGAGTAATAAATAACTCTCGTATCTAATAAACACCATAAGCATTCATCAAACTTCTGATAGCCAAGGATTCATTCCTTTTAAAGGAGAAAGTGAAATGGAAAAACCCTGCTTAAACAACAAAGACGAATATCCTGATGATGAAGTTTTGGCCCGCTACCTGGGGAAAACAAAAAAGGCATGGGATTCATTTATGAACATTTTGGAGAAAGATTTTCCCTTATTTGATCCGCAATGGCGCTACTACAATGACGGAAAAAGCTGGCTGCTTAAAGTCGTTAAAAAGAAAAAGACAATCTGCTGGGTTACTGTTTTTGATGGACTGTTTAAAACAACATTCTATTTTACTGATAAAGCAGCGGAATTAATTAACACCAGCAATCTGGATACAAAATATAAAGATCAATATAAAAATGGTAAATTCTACGGTAAAATAAAGGCTATATCTATTGAGATTAAGAATCCTTCTGATCTGGAGATGACGAAGATACTTATAGGGATTAAAGAGCAGATTAAATAAAATACAAGAGTTGAGTTTTTAAAATAGCCTTTAGCCACAGAAGGCACAGAGAAAAACAAAATATATTTCTAACAAATACGAATACAGAACAATTACTTTATTAGTGGGATAAATAAAATAATCCTTTCTGTGCTTCATTTTATAGGTTTAGTCCTTCATCTTAGAGGAAACATGCTTCATTATTCCGGTAGAGCCCGTCATAATGCCGGACAAGTATTTCAAATTAACCTCGATAGGCGATCTTGGCCCGGTCGATGCCGATCTTGGGGAGGTCGACCACGCCAGTTAGGCGCCGTGCCTGAGGCCATGACTGAGGCAGGCGGGCAGGCCCGTCTGAGCCGGACAGGCCAAAAAGAACCATCCCGTCTGTGCGGGACAATGGCTGATTAGAAATGATGATTTTTTTTGTTTAAAATCCTTTGTTCTTTTCCTTGATGAAAAGAACCAAAAATCAAGGCCTGACTAAAATTCACCTAAGTCTTTCTTCGAAATTTCGGGAAAATAATAACTCGTCCCTGCGGACTCAAACAGATTATTTTCCTGATCGAAATTTCTGCGAAATCCTTTTTACGGTAAATTTTAGAAGGGCCGTTTTAAAACTTACTGTGATGGATATCTGTTCCTTTGAATAAATAGGCAGAATTTTGGCCGTTTCACTTATCTAAGTTTTTCTAATCTCTTTATTATATGCCACATTTTAAAAACAGAAGGTTTGCTACAAACCCGCCAGTGGTGTAATACTTCACAATAAACGTAACAATTAAAAACATGGATGCCGTATAGACCTGGTCAGCTACAATGACCCACCCCGTCCTTCGGACACCCCTCCCTTATGCATAAGGGAGGGGCCAAGGGGAGGGTCAATAAAGCGTTACCTAAATACTGAAGAACTACACAGTGGGAGGGTAAGAACCTTCAATTTTTGGTAGAAACCTTCAAAACAATATAGATATACTTTATTTTCCGGTAGACCACGCCAGAGAGCGGGCAGGGTGCTTCAAAATACCCTCGATGGACGATATTGATTTGGTAGAATACGATATTGCTTTGGTAGAGTGCGGTTTTGGTTTGGTAGAATACGATATTGTTTTGGTAGACCACGCCAGAGGACGGGCAGGGTGCTTCAAATTAACCTCGATACCCTCTATTCTTCAGGTAGATTGCTTCAAATTAACCT
>CBFDCH010000501.1:0-2866 GCA_965603235.1 uncultured bacterium
ATGAACGCCAGCCTCCGGATAAAGTGATGGACGTACTGGGAGTAAAACCTGGCATGGTAGTGGGAGAAGTCGGTGCCGGGGGCGGCAGGTATGCGGTTAAAATGGCTGAAAGGGTGGGTTCTTCTGGAAAAGTGTTTGCGAATGATATCGCACCTAATGCGATCGATTATTTGAAGAACAGGTGTAAAAAAAACAATATAAAAAACATTGAGGTCATTCTGGGTACGGAGACCGATCCAAAATTCCCCCCAGGAAAACTTGACCTGGTTTATATGACCTTCACATACCGCCATCTGTCAAAACCGTTTAAAGTGTTGAATAATATCAGGCCTGGCTTGAAGAAAAGCGGGATTCTGGCCATCATTGAAAGCAAACCATCCGGAAACCGGTTATCCGAGCAAAAAATGATCAGCATTGCTGATCAAGCAGGATACAGGCTGGTGAGAACAGAAACGTTTCTATCTATGGACAATATTTGGGTGTTCAAAATCAAGCATTAAAGTCCTTTTTGAAAATGCCGCCCCAAAGAAACCCACACCCGTAAACCCTTTATTGTTTTACTTTTTATGACGGCATTGGCTATAATAAAATAAATTATGCAGGGGAAGGTAATTTTATGGAGAAAACCATCAAGACATTTTTTTCTTTTTGCTCTGTTGGTCAGTTTTTTTCCTTTTTTCAGAAACGACCGTCAAACTTCCGCAACTGCAAAGACCCAACTCCATCCTTGCTGACAGCACACAGCTTTACATTGCTGATGGCTCATCCGTGCTGATTTTAAGTCTGGGCAACCGTTTGCAGAAATACCTTAGCTTAAGTGCCCAGGATTATCAATCAAAGGACTACTCGGAATATCATCGGCTCATGTCAAAAATAGTCCAACTGGGACCCCAAAATTACAAACATTGCTATAATCTTGCCTGCGCTATTGATTTTTCCGGCGATGGCTCGAAACTATTTTGCCTTACTTGGAACACTGCTGCCCTCCATTCTGCTGTCAGGTTTTATTTTCCCCCTTGATTCACTCTCTCCCGTTATTAAAGGTATCTCCTATCTGGTTCCGGCAACCTACTTCCTGAAAATCATCAGAGGAATAATACTAAGAGGATCATCTTTAACAAATTATCCCCAGGTACAGGTGCTTATGGACGGAGTTGATGCCAATACTTCAGCCATCGCCGCCGGCTACCTGACAGGAATTATAAAAAAATATATTTTTGCAGAATTAAATAATAAAGGATCCCCTCTCCCGCATGAACAAAAATCATTGATCCGGTTTAATCCAAAATTGGAAAGCATTAACTATATGGGTCCGGGAATCGTTGCCCTTTTACTGACTATCCTGACCTTATTTTTAACCTCCCTCTCACTGGTAAGGGAAAAAGAACAGCAGACAATGGATACCCTGCTGATATCAAGGTTAAACCCCCTGGAGATATACGTGGGAAAAGCAATTCCCATGACCGTCATTGGCCTGATCCAAATGTCAATTGCCATTTTGACCGTTATATTATGGTTCAAAATACCGGTAAGAGGTAATATTTTATATTTATTTCTGGCGGCCTTTATTTTCCTCTCCGCTATTTTATCTTATGCACTGTTTATATCTACCCTGGCAAACACCCAGCAGCAGGCGCTGTTTTTCTCCTGGTTTTCCATGATCACCTTTATCCTGCTCTCCGGTTTATTCACCCCGGTGGAAAACATCCCCTCTGGACTCCGGTTTTTAGCAGATATCAATCCGCTGCGGTATCTTATAAAAATTATCCGGGAAATATTCCTGAAAGGAAACGGGATCGAGTATTTTTATAAAGATCTTATAATATTAAGTATTATTTCAACAGTAATAATCACCATTTCTTCCCTGAACTTCAAAAGATTTATCTCCAAATAACCCCGTCCCTCTACTACAATAGTTAAATCAGAAACATGGGCTTGACAACGATCTATTTTTTGTATATTGTTTAGTTACTTGGCTAAATAAGTAATTTGGATTAATTGATATGGAAAAACTATTATCAGTATTTAAAGCTCTGTCAGACAGAAACCGACTACGTGTTTTTGCTGCTCTAACCACATATAAGGAACTATGTGCCTGCCAGATAATCGAACTTCTGGAGATCACAGGTGCAACAGCATCAAGACACATGAGTACTCTTTTGGCATCAGGTTTGGTTATAAGCCGGAAGGAAGGTCGCTGGGTCTATTATAGTCTGAATAATAAGAATCCCCTTTTCACTTCAGTTCTTGAGTGGATCCTACATGAATTTGAAAATGATTCTATAATTGAGGAAGACCGGAAAATATTGACAAAAATTACTACATGGAAACCGGAAGATCTTTGCCGAAAACATCGCGGGGAAAAATGCTGCCCAAAGGAATAAACCTATTTTAACGAGAATTTCAAACAAATTAGAAGGAGTTGGCAATGAATAAAGAATTTTTCCCCGCTGATGAGCGGAAAATGACAAGTGTTTTTGAACGTTACCTGACAGTTTGGGTAGGCTTGTGTATTGTAGTAGGTATTCTATTGGGGAAAATAGCACCGGGATTGGCTAAAACCTTGGATAGTATGTCCATCATCGTTAATGGCGCTCCGGTCGTCTCAATTCCTATTGCAATCTGTCTTTTTTTTATGATGTATCCCATCATGGTAAAGATCGACTTTGCAAGTGTGATCAAGGCGGGGAAAAATGGTAGACCAGTATTCCTGACCTTGTTCCTGAATTGGTGCATTAAACCCTTTACCATGTATGCCATCGCAATGCTCTTCCTTGGTGTTTTGCTGAAAGGATTCATTGGCACTGATGCTTTGGATTTGGTTAAAATGCCTTTCGGGTTGGACCTGGCTGTTGGCGCACAACAT
>CBFDCH010000502.1:0-2861 GCA_965603235.1 uncultured bacterium
TGTTCGAAAATCAGCAGTCTATTGTTTCCCAGCGGGAAATCGGCTGTGATACCGAATCATTTTCCACTGCCCTGCGCTCCGCCCTAAGGCAGGATCCTGATGTAATAATGGTGGGTGAATTAAGGGATCACCAAACAGTTGACACCTGCCTGAAAGCCTCGGAGACCGGACACCTGGTGCTGGCCTCGATTCACACACCCGATGTAATTCGTACGATCGGCCGGCTGCTTAGTTACTTTCCTCCGGAGGATTCCAAAACCATCCGTGAAAGACTGTCTGATAACCTCAGCGCCATCATGTCCCTTCGTTTGCTAGTTGGTATTGACGGCAACCTGCTCCCCTCATGTGAAGTGATGTTGATTAACAAAACCATTGAAATGTGTGTAAAAACCCCGGAAAAAACCGGTGAAATCCCCAAATACCTGGCCAAAAACAGGGATATCGGCATGCAGACGTTCGATCAACACCTCATTGACCTGGTCAGGGAAAAGAAAATTTCATTGGAAATGGCCAAAGTGGCAGCCAACAAACCGGAACAACTGGAACGCTCGCTCACCCTGGAATAAGGAACATTTCAAACAACAGGTTCATCTCTGGCAACACCCCATGTAAACCATGCTATGAAAAGGAAAAAGGGGCAGGCGCCAATTTGATCCTTTGTCTATTTACCAGATAAAGGGAACAAACATTTTGGATTTTTTCATATAGTCCTGATACGGTTCTCCAAAATATTCCACGTTTTCTCTCTCTTCGATCTTGGCAGTGATAAAGAGAAAAATCGAAGTTGGTATGGCGAGAGAAAGACCGATCCAGGAAGGATGTTTAAAAAAAATCCCACAATTTAGAAACAGCAAGGAGCTGTACAATGGATGGCGAATATATTTAAAAATACCCACTGTAACCAGTTGGCTGGTTTTTTCAATACCCAGCAACGCCGGATCCCCGGTTCGAGTTTCATCCGGTTTGCCGATTTTTTTCATCATACGCACACCCCATACAACCCAGGCCAGAGAGATAATCAACAACAACCAGGCAATCAATTGATGGATCGCCACTGGCTCTTTTATCCAGTAATCAACATTAAATAAAAATAAGACCAGAATCAGCTCCCAGGCAAAAAATCGGTAAAACCCATGAGAGCGCCAATGTTTCAGGGAGGTCCTGGAGAACCACAAAATTATTATAGTCCCGACTCCAAAGACTACAATCTTCATCCATTGATCCATTGTTGCACCTCATGTCATGGTATTTGTACAAAGATTTTTTGTCAAGAAAAAAGGGGACAGGCGAAAAAAATCCATTTTTTGAGAAAAACGGTCTTGTTAAATACATGACGGGTGGCAATGAAAAGAAATCCAAATTTCTGAATTGCGGATTCAAGAGTTTGTAGCGGTGTTGACTTGTGCTGTTGCAGAACAATTACAGGGAAACGGGGAAAAGCCGGTGAAAAGTCCGTCTCATTAATTGATCATTGATACTGAAATGGATCAAATCGATGCAAAAAAGCTGGCAACTAAATTGCTTGGTTTATTTAGAAAAGGAAGAGGATTATATGCATATAGAAATTAATGAAATTATTGACTTCTACGCGGAGAGCGCCAGACAATACGGCCAGCTCATGGACCAGGGTGAATTTGACGAGGCCGTCCCTTTTTTGGACCAGAATGAGAAGGCATTCCGCATCCTCCTGCGAGTCGGCAAACACGGCGCCTTTGCCCTGCTCAACCTGCTTAGCCATGAAAGCCCTCACGTGCAAATATCCGCTGCCACTCACTTGCTGAACACCTACCGGCACCAGGCAGTGGAAGTTTTGGAAACCATGGCCACAGAGACGGGATTTCAGGGTTTTAACGCCCAGGTGGTACTTGATGATTTGAAAAAAGGAAACATCGCCGTGCCCAGATTTAATCCCTGATCTCTCTATTACCGCCCAGATATAAAAAGCGGCAGATCCTATTTTATTTCCGAGATATGCAGTTTCCAGATTTCGTCATCCTCATCTTCAATCAGTTGGAATAGTTTACCCTTATGGAAGGTTGATGGAAAAGGTCTAATCGCATCTCCGGGACGCATGACCAGCCGGATAAATTTCTGCTTGATGAAACTTCCATCCAAATTGTATAAAAACATCTCATACAAATCATTCTTTTTCTTCCAGGTACTGACATAGATAATATCATCCGACACCTGAATTATTAAAATATCAGGATAGAATTTGTCGAATACCATTCTATCTTTCATGGCCTCATACTGGCCGGCGGGCATCCCTTTTTTAAATAAAGCCCGCATATCCTCTTCGTCCTTTGCTGTAAACTTCCTGGGTTTATTCTCCCTGGTTATGGTGTTGAGCAGCTTGCCGCTGCTGTCCAGTATATTAACAGTGAACCCTTTCTCTCCAGCCACATAGATCTTATCTTTAAAGGTAAAGCAGGAGGCTATTCTGATAATATTTAAAAAGTAGAATTTTCCACTTTTGGAAAATTTGAAACTGGCCAATTCTTTTAATTTGTCAAAGTTCTTGTCAAACAGGAAGATGGAGAAATACATGACCCCCTTCTCAGTCTTGGTACTGACACCCGTAAAGTTTTCCCCCACTGACTGGTAAAATCCGGAAAAAAAGCCAGATTTTGCCTTTTTTTCCTCCATAAATTCCCCATCCGGCGAAAAGAGGGAGACTTTGTTCTGACTGCTGATGAGAACACAATTTTTGCCCTTTGCCATCGCGCCGATCGCACCCATGAACTCCTCGGGTCCTTCTCCCCTTTTACCAAATTTCTTTATCAGCTTGAAATCACCCAGGGAATAGATGTGAATCCTGGCCTGCTCAGCCACATATAAACGGTTGTGGGCAATTAAAATAC
>CBFDCH010000503.1:0-2857 GCA_965603235.1 uncultured bacterium
TGCAGGATGACGCCGCCCAGTAACTGGACGTCAAAGTGGCGCATATTCAATTGCCGTTTGCCCACCTCCCGCACCACGGCAAAAGTTTCGGGCAGGATATCATCCAGGCTTTCTCCCCCCTTCAGACGTTCCTTGAATTTGACTGTGGAAGCGGCCAACTCATCATCTGAAAGTTTTTCGATTCCGGATTCCAGATTGTTGATCTCTTCGGCCAGGGGGATCAGTTTTTTCAGTTCCCGTTCGGTGTGTGTGCCGAAAATCTTCCTCATCAGGTACTTTATCATCTGTTTATTATATCAAAAATAAAATTTTAGGCAACCAGAGGCGCAAAGATGAGAAGATAAATATTGAAATATTCAGGGATTTATTTGTGGTATTTTTTGATAAATTCTTCAACTTCAGGGATGCCGCCCTGAAAAATGAGATAACCGTTGTAGGGTTCCCGTTCCGTAATTTCACCGTTAATCGGGGTGAGCATCATCTCTTTTACCTTTTCCAGGTCTTCGGTTTGCCCCAGGGCCCAAGCAAGCTTGACATAGGCCACTTCAGGCATCATATTTTCGGCCGGAATAATACCCAGGCTCATCAGGTCGCGGCCCGTATCATAGACAAACATGTGGGTATACCCCCACAAGGTTTGCACAGTCATGTAAATAGCCAATCCGGCTTTAGTGGCCCTTTCAATGGCCGGATAAACAGGCTTATTTACGTGACCCAGTCCGGTGCCGGCAATGACAATACCCCGGTAGCCGTTATCCACCAGAGAATCGATGATATCAGGCTGCATGTTTGGGTAGTAGTAGAGGAGCGCTACCTTATCTTCAAAATAGGGATACACCTCCACCTGGCGGTCATTGCGCCTGCGATTGTAATCCTGGCGCAGCGAGGTTATTTTGTGGCGGTCCACCATGGCCAGGGGGATATCTCCCACGGTACGGAAGGTGGAGCGGTATGAGGAGTGCATTTTTCGTACGCGGGTGCCGCGGTGCAGCAGGGCATACTCATCCGAGGTGGGGCCGAACATACAAACCGTTACCTCGGCTATATCGGACTGTGAGGCCGCGGTTGTAGCATGAATGAGATTGAGGGCAGCATCGGATGAGGGGCGGTCCGAGGAACGCTGGGAGCCTACCATTACTATGGGTACCGGCGGATTCTGCACCATGAATGCCAATATCGACGCTGTGTGGTGCATGGTGTCAGTGCCATGACCAATAACAATACCATCAATCCCCCGTTTGATTTCTTCACCAATGGCTTTCGCCAGTTCTTTATACTGCTCTGCACCCATGTTTTCGCTAAACACGGCAAAAAGTTTTTCTGTCGTGAGGTTGCAAATATCTGCGAGCTCCGGAACAGCCCCGTACAATTCTCCCGGGGAAAAGGCTGGAATAACAGCCCCGGTGCGATAGTCGAGGCGTGAAGCAATGGTTCCGCCTGTACCAAATAGCTTAATATTGGATTTATCCTTGGAAAAGGGAAATTCTTTCTCCGGAATTTTATATTTGGCCTCTTTGTAGCCATACTCTGTGATCTGGTTGATGGTATTGATGGCAATGCCCACGTTATAACCGGTGGAGAGTTTTAATACCAGGTGCTGATCATCATCGTTTTCCGACCGTGGCAGCACAATGCCTTTAAAATCTCCCCGACTGGTTTTCACCAGGGCTTCACTCCACACCCGCACATTGAATTTTTTTAAAACGGCCAGGGCATCACCCTTATAGCCTTTGAACAGGTCAATCATGCGCCACCTCCCATAATTTTACTTCTGAGGAGCTTCAGGCTCATGTTGCCCACAGCCAATGGAGATAGTTGTCCCATAATCCATAAACTTTCGGCTGTCGGACTTTTAGAAACTTGGATTTTCTTGAACTTTTTCTTCAGGTCTGTGGTATGGCTGAGTATCTCTTTCTCCTGTGTACGCCGAAAACCTATGGTGGTCAGGATCGATTTAAAATCCATATTGGGGTGCTCATAGAGCACTGAAACCATCGGCTTCAATATCTCTTGCTGCAATTCTTGTTGACTTACAAAAGCACATAATAAGTAGAGTTTTTGGAAATCAAAAGGGGTGTCTGAGTCGATTTGTCCTTCCAGGTGTTTCAGCCGCTGGCCGATCAGGGTACCCACAAACACCGGATCCATTTTAAAATCCTCTATGATCCGTTTGGTCAGGCTGAAGAGATTTCGCTTTAAAATATATATGTAGGTGTCAGGTGGTATTTGCCATGAGACCAGTTGTTTTAAATAATCGGCCACATCTTCTGGCAATTGCTGGCGGATGGCGTCAATTTGTTCCTCGCCAACGGCGATGGGAGCTGAGTCTGTGTCCGGATACATACGGTCCGGTCCGGGCAAAACCCGTTCAAACAAAGTGGTGCCATCGACACAGGCCTTGCGGGTTTCATTGGGAACCCCATGGAAAGCCAATCGACATCTTTCCTCAACGGTTTCAATGGCTGTGCTGATATCATCTGCCGGTCCCCACAACACCAGTTGAGCATCACCATCATTGCTCTTTAACAACTCCTGGATAGGCTTAAAGTCTACATCGACTGTATTGGGCCGGAAGGCTTCCATGTAAGTCATGTTGGGTTTTTCCAGGCAGGCGATCACTTTCAAACGGTCGCTCAACTCATCGGCAAAAGAGCGGCCGGGCTGGGTGAAAAACGACAGGAGGTCTTTAAATCCGGGCATGTTAATGGCAACAATTTTATATTGTTCTTCCTCTTTTAATTGCAATAGTGTGCTCTCATTCTTCAACCATCTGGCACTTAATTCCTTGCTCTTGACCTGCCATTTTTTCCCATTAATTTTCCGTTGAGTCAGTATCTCTTTTATTTCCAGTAGGGAT
>CBFDCH010000504.1:0-2857 GCA_965603235.1 uncultured bacterium
ATTGCTGGCAAAGGGTTGATAAAACACTCTCCTGTTTATGTCGATGATCTCGTCACTGCATCATGGCGGATTGCCTTACATGGTGCACCAGGCCAGGTCTTTAATGTTGGTGGACCGGCCATGTCTGTCAAGGAGATGGTCCAGATAATTTACCGGGTATTGGCCAAGGGTGGTCATGCCAGCCACCTACCGCTCTGGTTGACCATACCAGCAGCTTGGATCATGGAAAAGCTATATGCCTTGGCCGGTAAAGAAGGTCCGTTAACAACCGCAAAACTGGCCTTTTTTTTGCGCGGGAAACCCCTCGATTCCACCAAAATTTCCCACTCCTTGGGAGTCACTTTTCCCACCGATTTTGAAGAGGGGATTTCGCTGGCGATTGAGTGGTACAAAGAGGAAGGCTGGTTATAATTTTGCCCCAACTCTTGATTTTTCCGACAAACTCGATTATGATAAATCAATGAGTCAGAAAAAGATATTGGTGGTTGATGATGAGGCTTTTATCCGAGAGTTGGTAAAGGATTTTTTGGAGTTTGAGAACATTTTATGTGATGAAGCCGACGACCTGGATTCTGCCCTGGACTTACTCAATCAGAGCAAGTATGATCTGGTTCTTTTGGACAGGAATTTAAGAAATAATAAGGCTGAGGATATTATAAAGGAATTGAGACAAGTGAGCCAGGCTGTCCCGGTTGTTATACTGACCGGAGACCATCTGGTTGATGAGGACTATTTATCGTGCATCAAAGCCAGTGGCATAATATACAAACCCTTTCAGGTGAACGATTTTTTACGGAAGATCAATTCGTTTTTGGAGCAGGCATGAGGAAATTTATCTATTGTGTGATCCTTGTTGCTCTTGCTGTTTCTCTTTATGCTGTTGATATCATGAAACTTGCTGATATTAAAGAGGGCATGAAGGGGGAAGGCAAGACTATTTTTAAAGGCTCAACCATCGAGACCTTTACCTTTGATGTTTTGGGAATACTAAAAAATGTTTTTCCTAATAAAAGCTTAATTATTGTGGATATTCATTCGCCATTACTAAGCGAGGGCGGGGTTCTGGCTGGTATGAGCGGCAGTCCGGTTTACATTGAGGGCAAGCTCATCGGTGCAGTGGCTTATTCTTTGACAAATTTTGCCAAACGGCCCATCGCAGGAGTTACTCCAATTGAAGACATTTTGGAGACCGCAAATTATGGCGGCTCGGGAGTATCGGTTGATGTGTCCGGTCTTAAAATAAATTTTGAAAAAGAATATCTGCTCAAACTTAAAGAGTTTGTACAAAAAGAATTGATGAACCGGACCAGTTTTTCTCCCGATCCCTCCGTAACTCCCATCAAGTTGCTGTCAATCAGCAGGGGTATTGATCCCCAGGCAGCATCTTTTTTACGGCCTGTTTTCACATCCCTGAACGGTCTTACTCCTGCCGCTCAATTAAAAAGCAAGAGTTTATCAAGGGATTCGTTCATGCTCCAGGCAGCGGATGCAGCGTCTGTTCCCCTGGTGAGAGGAGATTTTGAATATTCCGCCTCTGGAACTGTCACCATGGTTGAAGGAAATAAAGTGTATCTCTTCGGTCATCCCTTTTTTAATTTGGGAAGAGTTAATTTTCCCCTTCATAAAGCAAAAATTGTTACTGTTATACCCTCTTACCAGAGCTCATTTAAACTGGCCTCCACCTATCCAAATCCCGTTGGCACTGTGGTTCAAGACAGATCTTCGGCAATCCAGGGGATCCTGGGAAAATATCCCTATATGATCCCGGTTAATGTATTTTTGCGAAACCGCAATCGAAGAATTAACCTTGAAATGGTGGATCATCCGCTGTTAACTCCGGCCATTTCATATATTTCCCTGTTGAATATTTTTATCTCCGAATACCAGCAATTCGGCTTTCAATCCTTGGCAATCCAGGGGAAAATATTTATTGAAAATGAAAGAAACATCATTATCAATGATCTATATAGTGGGACGGAATCATTCGCTGAATTTTCCAATCTGATTTTTGCCATAAATTTCTATTTATTGAACAACAAGGATAAAAAAATCAAAATTCAGAAAATTGATTTTGACATCGCAAGTTCTGAACAGGTACGAAGATCAAGTATTGAAAATGTAATTATCAATAAAAATGCGTTTATACCTGGTGAAATAATTACTGCCAGTGTCTACCTGCGCAATGAAAGGGGACAAACCACTGTGAGACGGGTGAATCTCAAAGCCCCCAGCTTAAAGCCGGGATCGATTTTTTATCTGCTGATCGCTGATAAGGATGCCTTGGGAAAATTTGATGCAAAGAATGTACGGACCTCATATTTTCCGACAAATCTGAGCTCACTCATTCGTATTATTAATAATATAAGGAAAAACAACCGCATCTATTTCAAGTTAATGCGTCCAAGCCAGGGCCTGTTTATCAAAGGGTATGAATATTCAAACTTACCGTCAAGTATTCAGAATATTTTCAAATACAACAGCTCCTCCAGTGATCAAACGAGTATGAAATTATCCACTATCGGTGAATACCAGCTTGCGGTGCCTTCTGTTGTTAAGGGAAACAAGATGTTTCAATTAAAAATTAAAGCGAGGTAAAATGCGGGGAAAAATTCGCCTATCCATAATACTCTTAATTATAGGTACATTGTTGGTTGCTGTAGAGGTAAAAAGAATTCAGATTGATAACTATACAAGTTTCCAACGGGGAATCCTAAAAAGCACGGCCCTTGATAATAATGGCACCCTTTTTATCGGACCGGAAATAAGCAGAATAAGCGGACCGCAGCGGGAATTTTATCTCTCCATGGATATCTCTCCGCAGGGTGAGATTTACCTGGGCACTGGCCATTCCGGCTCT
>CBFDCH010000505.1:0-2855 GCA_965603235.1 uncultured bacterium
GTTGTAATCCAAAACTCCAACCCTGTCAACAGGAGGTGATTATTTACCGATACCAAAAAAGGGGACAGGCGAGAAAAACAATCCCCTTTTGTTACTCTTCTTTCTCTCTCTTTTTTACATATTTGGTAAATAATTGAAAGATCCAGGCCACCAGAGCTAATATTGCCACTATTATTATTATTTTTAAAACCAAACTCATCGATCAACCTCCAGTAAAAAAAATCCTCAGGTTATCCCTTCCAATATGCCGGAATAGGAAAAAAAAATCAAGCCAGTCCATTATTTGTGAAAAATTCACTTGGTTTTAATGAAATAAAACAATGCATGGTGGATTATTGCATCAATTTATTGGATCACCCGGTTACAATTTTTACCTCTTTGCCTAATAAAAAAACTTTTTTAAACTTTTTTTACTGGAAAACAGTATAATTAAATGTACTGAAATTCAGTAAAAAGGAGAACAGAGTGAAGGAATTAACCAAATTCGAAGAAATCATCCTGGTTACTATTTTCAAAATAAAGGAAAACGCCTATGGCGTTAAAATCCGCCAACATATTTGCGAAAATTTGAATAAGGAAATCACCTATGGCAACCTCTACAGCGCCCTGGACCAGTTGACACAAAAAGGGTTTGTTATTAAGGAAATGGGTGAACCCACACCCAACCGGCGGGGGCGCAGAAAAATTTATTATCAGATCACAGAACAGGGCACCCTGGCACTCCAGACCGCCCGGGATTTGAACGTAACATTGTGGGCCGGGATTCCAAACCTCCTACCCTTTAGGAGCGAATGATGAAAAACGAAACGCTCAGGCCACCCAGGGTGGCAGAAAGTCTCTTGAGATTTTGTAACCGCCGTGACGATTCTTATTCACTTATGGGAGACATTCAAGAAGAGTTCACCGAGATTGCGGAGAACAGAGGAGTCAGTGCAGCCCGAAGATGGTATTGGAAACAGGTACTGCGGTCACTGCCATCAGTTTTCAAGGATTCATTTTTGTGGGGGGGGTACCTGTTTAAAAATTATATTAAACTGGCCTGGAGAAACATCCGCAAACACAAGACATTTTCATTTATAAACGTGGCCGGATTGGCTGTTGGCCTGGCCTGCAGTGCCCTGATCATCATGTATGTGGTCAATGAACTCACCTATGATCAATATCACCAGGACACGGACCGGATTTACCGCATCTCGACCCAACGTAAGAGTTTTGTTGGGGAATTCTGGATGGCAGCCTCACCTTCAGCCATGGCCCCTACCCTGAACAAGAGTTACCCCCAGGTGGCAGCAGCCGCCCGCCTGGTGCCTCCTTTTGAAAACAGCAATAATGTTCTGGTGACTTCAAAATTAAAACATTTTTTCCAAAAGCGGATCTATTTTGCAGACAAAGAGTTATTCCAAATACTAACCATTCCGTTTCTGTACGGAGACCCGGCAACCGCCTTAAACCGTCCTCACACGGTGGTACTCACCAAAACCACCGCTTTAAAATATTTTGACCGCAAGGATCCCATCGGTGAAACCCTTAAAATGGAGCTCGATTATGATCAGGGTCCGGTAAAGGCAGAAGACTTCACCATCACCGGCGTCGTTGAGGATCAACCGGCTAACACTCACATTAAATTTAACATGCTGGTATCCATGCCCACCATGCTCAGCCATCAGACCAAGTTTGATGGTGACTGGACCAACCCCCATGCCAAATTTACCTACATTAAATTAAATGACAACATAGAGAGCGATGAGTTTGAGAAACAGCTCAAAACACTGGCCAGTCAGGCCAAGGCGGCCTATACCAAACGGACAGGACGTACACTGGCCAAACTGGAGTATAAACTCCTGTCCATCACCCGTATTCACATGTATTCAGATTACCGTCGCGAACCGGAACCCAATGGCAACTGGTACTATATATACATTTACTCCATCATCGCCCTGTTGATCCTGGCCATTGGCTGTATGAATTTCATGAACCTGTCAGCGGCCCTTTCCACCAACCGCACCAAAGAGGTGGGCCTGCGTAAAGTGACCGGGGCAAGACGGCTGGACCTGATTTCACAATTTATCGGGGAATCCTTCCTCATCACCCTGATTGCTTTTTTAGGTGCCCTTTGGCTCATCACCCTGCTGCTGCCCCAGTTCAACAGCATGGCCGGAACCCATCTCAGCCTGACCAACCTTGCCCATCCATACGTACTTATTGCCATTGTCAGCTTAATAGCCATCATTTCCGTTGGTGCCGGTTATTACCCTGCCTTTATTCTCACCCTGTACAACCCAACAACCATATTACAGGACCGTTTTACTCCCAAAACCAAGGGTTCGGGCACACAAAAACTTTTGGTGTTGGGCCAATTCACCTTTTCCATATTCCTGGTGGTATGCACCTTGATTGTCTTCCGCCAGATGGATTATATGAAGGGGCAGGCCCTCGGTTTTAAACGGGACCAAAAAATCATTCTAAAGGTTCGCAGTAACCAACCATACTTCCGTAGAAATTATGAAGCCATTAAAAAGGATTTTATCAGCCATACCAATATTACCGGTGCAGCGGTTTCCTCCTGGATCCCGGGCAGCAAGTCAGATTCCGGATATTACATGACCATCAAGGGGCGAAGTGCCGACAAACCAATCAGGGTAAAAGCACTTACTGTTGATTCCGATTTTATTCCCCAATTTAAAATAAAAATGGCGGCGGGCCGGGCCTTTTCACAACAATTGGGCAATGACCAGAAAGGGGCATACATACTCAATGAAGCGGCCGTCAAACACCTTGGTTTTTCATCCCCTGAGGATGCGCTTGGCAAGACAATGACTGCCCACTACCATGGGTTAACCAAGAGCGTGGTGGGA
>CBFDCH010000506.1:0-2849 GCA_965603235.1 uncultured bacterium
ATTGGCATCGATGTCAAAAGTGACTTCAATCTGCGGTACGCCCCGGGGCGCTGGCGGGATGCCATTCAGGTGAAATTTACCCAAGGTGCGGTTGTCCCTTGACATTTCCCTTTCACCCTGGAGAACGTGAATCTCCACACTGGGCTGGCTGTCATCTGCAGTGGTAAACACATCGGTTTTTTTGGTTGGTATGGTGGTGTTTCTTTCGATCAGTTTATGTGTGATGCCTCCGAGGGTTTCGATTCCCAGAGATAGAGGGGTTACATCCAACAATAGAATGTCTTTGGCTTCCCCGCCGAGCACTGCGCCTTGAACAGCAGCGCCTGCAGCCACGACTTCGTCAGGGTTAACGCCCTTATGAGGTTCTTTACCAAAAAATTTTTTGACGATTTCCTGGACTTTGGGTGTACGGGTTGAACCGCCGACCAGGATGATTTCACTGATATCCGATTTGTTGACTCCGGCATCCTTTACTGCTTGTTTGCATGGTTCCAATGTTCGTTCAAAGAGATCTCCAACCAATTGTTCAAATTTGGATCTGCTGATTTTCATGACCAGGTGTTTGGGTCCGGAAGCATCCGCTGTGATAAAAGGCAGGTTAATTTCAGTTTCCATAGTGTTGGACAGTTCAATTTTGGCTTTTTCCGCAGCTTCCTTCAGACGCTGCAATACCATTTTGTCTTTGGAAATATCGACTCCCTGATCCTTTTTGAAATCCGTGATTATCCAATCAATCAGCCGCTGGTCAATATTATCCCCTCCCAAATGGGTATCGCCGTTGGTTGATTTAACCTCAACGATGTTCTCCCCAATTTCCAGGATGGATATATCAAAAGTACCACCGCCAAAATCAAAAATGGCTACCAGTTGATCTTGTTTTTTATCGAACCCATAGGCCAGGGCGGCGGCTGTAGGTTCATTGATAATTCTCTTAACATCCAGTCCGGCGATCCGTCCAGCATCCTTGGTGGCCTGCCTCTGGGAATCATTAAAGTATGCGGGAACAGTGATGACTGCCTCGGTGACTTTTTCTCCGAGGTAATCTTCAGCTGCCTCTTTTAATTTTTGTAAAATAAAAGCTGATATTTCCGGTGGAGAGTATTGTTTGCCGCTGATTTCGATGCGGGCGTCATCTTTGGGTCCCTTGATTGTTTTATAGGGCACCATTTTTATTTCTTCACTTACCTCACTGTATCTTCGTCCCATAAATCGCTTGATGGAGTATACGGTATTTTCTGGGTTGGTGACAGCCTGTCGTTTGGCAACCTGCCCTACAAGTTTTTCACCCTCTTTGGTGAAAGCCACAACCGATGGGGTGGTTCTACCACCTTCTGAGTTTGGCACAATTTTCGCTTCGCCTTTCTCCATAATGGCGACGCATGAATTGGTGGTTCCAAGGTCAATCCCTATTATTTTTCCCATTGTATTTCACTCCTTGTTAATAAGTTTCTGCGAATAGTATAATACAAAAGCAAAAATTTGTCAAATCCTCAATCAAATAAATATGAGTGCCTCAATATAAGATGTTGCCTTTTTTTGTAGTTTTATGCCATTTTTTATGATATAATTATAGACATGAATAGAGAACGATTTACCATAAAAGCAAATAATGCCATAGACCAATGTGTGAATCTGGCGAATAAATATAGCAACCAGGAATTGACACCCCATCACCTGGCCCTTGCCATTGTGATGGATGGAGATAATATTGTCCCAGCGGTTTTAAACAAAATTGGCGTAGAGATTGGAGGGATTAAAACCCTGCTTGAAGATGAGATACAGAAACTAACGAAAGTAGAAGGTGGCGAGCCATTCGCCAACAATGAATTTCGTAAAATCCTTAACCAATCCCTGGATATTGCCAGGCAGTTTAAAGATGAGTATGTATCCACTGAACATTTATTTTTGGGGATTATTGATTCCAGAACTAATACTGCCACAATCTTATCCTCTCTATCAATTACCAAGGAGAATTACTTAAAGGCATTGCAGGAGATCAGGGGAACCCACAAGGTGACAGATCCCCATCCGGAAGAGAAGGTGCAACCTCTTAAACGTTACGGCCGGGACCTGGTGGATCTGGCGCGGAATGGAAAGCTGGATCCAGTAATTGGCAGGGATGAGGAGATACGCCGCCTGATGCAGGTGCTCGTAAGAAGAACCAAAAATAACCCGGTTTTAATTGGCGAAGCTGGTGTGGGTAAAACCGCGATCGCTGAGGGGCTTGCTCTGCGAATCGTTCAGTCAGATGTACCTGAAATTCTAAAAGAGAAGCGAATTGTGGCTCTTGAGATTGGCAGTCTGCTGGCAGGGGCAAAGTACCGGGGCGAATTTGAAGATCGATTAAAGGCAGTGATTAAAGAAGTGACTGAATCAAATGGAGAAATTATCTTATTCATCGATGAACTTCATACTATTGTCGGCGCCGGGGCTGCAGAAGGGGCAGTTGATGCATCCAATATGTTAAAGCCGGCTCTGGCCAGGGGCGAGCTACGGACTATTGGAGCCACCACCTTAAATGAGTATAAAAAATACATTGAAAAAGATCCGGCATTGGAGCGTCGTTTTCAACCGGTCTTTGTTCGCGAACCCTCCGTTGAAGAGACAATATCCATCCTGAGGGGCCTGAAGGAGAAATACGAGATCCATCACGGCATTAAAATAACCGATGCTGCGGTAATCGCTGCTGCCACCCTTTCAAACAGGTATATAACCGACAGGTTTTTGCCTGATAAGGCTATTGACCTGGTGGACGAGGCGTCATCAAAGTTGCGTATCGAGATGGATTCTTTGCCTGAGGAACTGGACGAGATGGAGAGAAAAATTGTGCAATTGGAAATTGAACGTCA
>CBFDCH010000507.1:0-2841 GCA_965603235.1 uncultured bacterium
TAACTTTACCGTTGGCGGACCGCTGATCAAGAACAAGGTTTGGTTTTACGGCGGTTTTGATTATCTCCAGGCCAATACGCATGAACCCAACTTTGATGTTACCAAGGATTATGGCGGACGTTATTATGACCTGAAATTGACAGCCGAACCCTTTGCCAAGCATCGCATGTGGGTGGCCTATCACCATGAGAACAACCAGAATGACGGCACCAGCTGGGGTAGTTTGAACTGGGACACCAACGCTATTTATAGTACAAAAACCACCAACCATACCCTGTCGGCCCAGTGGCAGTGGAGCCTCACTGACACCACATTCTTTTCAGCCAAGTTCCTGGGCTTCTGGACTGATGAGGATCCCACTCTCCCCGGTAATGCTCCCAGTAATCCCGCCTATATCAACTGGTGGAAGGCTGTGCCCACAGATATGGCGGTGAATGGTTCCTTTCACTATGTGGAAGCTCAGGAGAGCAGCCGCAACACCATCCAGGCCGATGTCTCTCACTATGCCGATGATTTTCTCGGCGAGCATGACATCAAATTCGGTGTGCAGTACACCACCGGCCGCGGCAACTGGTTTGGCGGCTATTTCCACGGCTATGCCAATTATGCCTATCTCTACCGCTGGACCTATAATATCCAGTATATGAAAGACTGGTATGGCGATACCGGTATAAAGATGTATATGCGTCAACCCCACCGGGATCCTTTTCTGACGGTTCGGACCGCCGACTCCCTGGGCATATTTTTTGATGACCAGTGGACAATCGGCAACCGGCTTACCATAAATCTGGGTCTCCGATACGACCGCATGACCACCAAATATGGTGAAGGTGGCAAGGTTTATTATCAGCCGGAAAGTGCTTCAATGATCAATGACCTGCGGGTTAAACGGGAGCGTGAGGGTTCAGACAATATATTTGATTTTAAGACCTGGTCGCCACGAATCGGATTAACCTACATGCTGACCACTGACGGTAAAACCGTGTTAAGGGCCAGTTATGGCCGTTACTATGCCCCTGTGAACGTTGAAAATCTGGGCGGTACCGGTCCTGATGCAGATCCATTAAGAACAGTAAATTATCAATACACAGTCCCCTTTATAGACAATGATGGCGATGGTGAGGTGTTCGGTCAGGATACAGTGGATGCCACCCGCTTGCTGCATACCACGACTCCGGATAGCTTTTATGAAACAATCTCAGACCCTTCCTGGTATCTGAAAGTGGCTGATGATCTCAAGGATCAGCATACCGACCAGTTTACCCTCAGTCTGGAGAGAGAGCTCTTTAAAGATTTTTCCGTGACTGCCACCTATATCTATAAACAGACCAAAAACATCATTGTACGCTGGCCCATCAATGAGGTCACGGGGACCGATTGGGACTATACGCGGGTTCCCTTTGTAACTGAGTATGGTGAAACGATTAATCTCTACGGTGTTATTGAAAAAGATTGGAACGGTGACGGCGCTATTGATGGCGGTGATGTCCAATGGGTTCAGGATCATGGTGATTTTGAAACTCGCAACATGCCCGATATTGATGGTAAAAAGGCCCGCCGCCTGTACCAGGGATTCCAATTTGTGATGCACAAACGGTACTCCAACCGCTGGCAAATGCTGGCCTCCTTTCTCTACTCCACCAGTGAAGGTATGGCAGCCCGTTCCAAGCGGCAGGATTTTTTCATCGAGGGTCCCAATATTGTAGGTGATGCCTGGCTGGCTGGTTTGAACCAAACCATCAACAGCATGGACGGACCATTGCCCTTTACCCCCAAGTATGAAGTGAAGATTTCAGGCTCATACCGGGTGCCCAGTGTGGAAGTGGATCTGGGTTTCCGTTTCCGGTACGCTTCCGGCCGTGCCCTCTGGCCCCTGCAGAGTTATCCGCAAATTCAGCCCTGGGGCGGTGAAGGTATTATCTCTACCGGCGGCAATTTTATTGTTGCCCGTGATCCCAATGATCCCCTCTACTATCCGGCTGATAGTATTCTGGACCTCCATGTTGGCCGCTCCTTCAGTTTCGGCAGGTATGGTTCGTTGAATGTCAGGATTGATTGTTTCAACCTGTTCAACGTTGGCATCGTCCGCAACGCTACCTGGCAATATGGAGACCTGGGCCGGGTGGTTGGTATAACCAATCCATCCCGTAAGATCAGGCTGAGTCTCTTATACGAATTCTAATTCAGATTATCGATAAAAAAGTCAGGAGGGTTCGCACCCTTCTGACTTTTTTTTTCTATGGTAAAAATGGATAAAATTTTTCCTGCTTCAATTCAGGAATTTTTAACTTTATAGTACATATATAATATAATAAACTTTTATATTAGACCTTCAATAGTAGGACGGTGAAAATTGTGATGAAAAAGAAGAGAACTTGGCTATGGATTTTTATTCTGCTCGTTTGTTTTGCTATTATATATACTCTTTTTGTAAAGGGGCCAACCCGATCGGCTGATTTTAACAACCAGTTGAACTCCGCAGGAATCGGTAAGCCCAATGTGCTATTTATCACCCTGGACACAACCCGGGCCGACCGTTTGGCATGTTATGGTTACGACAATGTGGAAACTCCGGTTTTGGATAACCTGGCTGCCAAGGGTATATTGTTCGAATACTGTATATCTCCGGTATCCCTGACCCTGCCCTCACACTGCTCGATGATGACCGGCCTTTATCCAACCTATCACGGGGTGAGGATTAATGGCAACACAGCCCTTTCACAGAGTCACCAGACTTTGGCCGAATTGTTTTCCAGCAACGGCTACAGCTGCGGCGCATTTATTGCCGCCTTTGTGCTGGACGGCCGTTGGGGACTCAAGCAGGGATTTCACCACTATGAC
>CBFDCH010000508.1:0-2839 GCA_965603235.1 uncultured bacterium
GCCACATTATTGAGTGATAATCCCAAGCTGGTAAAACGTCTTTTGATCAACAGTTACCGTGGACGCACCTTCCCCAAGAGATAAGCGGAGGTTTATTGTTTGGAATTATTTGATCGGAATCAGCTTACCTGATAACTGAGCTCTGAAAAAGCGTCCCTTTTTCCATAACAGCGCTTCTCCTCTTTTACCTGTTTTGATACCCGAATCAATACCAATTACCCGATTTTCATAACGGGGCGTGATCTGCTTGAGGGTGGTATGACCCACCACTATGGTTTTTACCTTAAAATAGTCCAAAGTCTGCTGAATAAGGTCAGGTGTCATTTTCTGCTCTCCCTCCATATCCTTGAAATAGCCTCTATACCAGAGGGGGCCCTGATCCAGAATCAGGAACTTTAAGATATCCACTGTTTTGATGGCTTCTAAAGAGACTCCTATGTTGGAGCGGATTAAAAAATTTATGGTTCGTTTGTTTAACTTTTGTTCCAGGATGGCTGGATGAATGCCGGCGTGGACCAGGAGGATATCGTTGATGCGTATGATGGTGTTTTTGGTTCGCAGCCACTCACCCAGAATGGTGGTGGGGCCATAGAGCTCAGGGATGGACATTTTCAGGATATATTGGGCGGCATGGGCATACTTTTTATGCAAATAACGCAGGTCCCCATACATGGGCATCACCTCATGATTCCCCAGCATGAAGTGGACCCTGCCGCCTTTTTTTTTTGCCTGTTTTTCCAGAGTATATATGGTCCACAACAATTCTGTCACCTGCGAACCCCGGTCAAAGATATCCCCCAATACCACCAGGTGGCCTTTACCCCAGCGCCAGGTCATTTTTTTATTAACCACTTTATGTTTCTGCAGCAATGTCCGGAATATCTTATATTGACCATGGATATCACTGACCATGAATAATTTTTTGACGCCGTAAAAATTGGCTGGATCGGCTGTGGGCCGGGGCAGGGATATGGAATATTTTTGTTTAAAGGGCTTGATTTTTACCGTCCGTTTTTTGCCTCTGACCTTTAATGTTTTATCAAATAACTTGCCCTTGTATATGTATTTAACCAGTAAATGGCCGTTTTGGCGGAATATATAGGGCCCATCATTTATGGTTTGCAGATATTCAACAAGCGCTTTTTCCTGTTTCTCCGCAGCGGCTTGCTGTGCAGGCAGCATTAATGGTATCTGCCATAATATAATTGTAAGAAATAAAACCAGGCTCTTTTGTTTCATTTTCATATCTGTCTCGCTTAAACCATAACAAAAATGGTTGTATTTTAACCCTAAAATAATAATAACAGCAAACCAAGAATCTGTCACCCATAAATTTACATTTTACTTTAAACCACTTTTTTAATGAAACTTTTTAAGATCATGTTTCGTTAAATGGTAATGGATGGAGGGAAAGGAAAGATCCGGTCCACAATGGGGATTAATACGCAGGAGGTGAGTGAGCATGAAACCGAGGGAGAAAACAGCAAACAATCAGCAAATTAAAGTTTTATTCATTTTATTCGTTTTTTTAGTTTCCAGTGCTGTGTTAACCGCTGAAGGATTTACAATTCCCAACAAAAAATGGGGTATATGTTTCGGCAATTCCAGCGAATTCACCGGACTCCGGTTCAACCTGGTTGACCGGAATATAAACACCATCAACGGCATAAATGTCACCTTCTGGAAAGCAAAGGATGATGAGGAGGCCACCGGCACTGTTAATGTCCTGTCACTTGGAGTAATACCCTATGCTGAAAACCTGAACGGTATCCAGTTGGGTATATTTGGTTCCGGGGCTAAAAACAATATCAGCGTAATTTACATCGGCCTGTTGGGTTCCGGGGCTGGCGGGGATATGACAGGGATCAATATCGGCGGTCTGGGTGTGGGTGCCGGCGGAAACGTGACTGGCATTAATTTTGGCTTTCTCGGTGCTGGCGCCGGCGGCCATATGAAAGGGATCAATATCGGCGGCCTGGGAGTTGGGGCCGGCGAATCATTGATTGGTTTTAACGCCGGTTTGCTCGGAGTTGGGGCCGGAGAAAGTGTAATGGGCATCAATTTTGGCGGCCTGGGAGTTGGCGCCGGGGAATCATTGATTGGTTTAACTCTGGCTGGTATTGGCGCCGGCGCTCCAACGGTTAAAGGGATTACCATTGCCGGAATTGGCGTTGGCGGCAAGTCCATTACCGGCCTTACCATGGCCCTGGCCACCATAAAGATCATTGATGGGGGAGAGCTCAAGGGTATAGCTGTGAGTGCCTATAACAATATCAGGGGTACCCAGACGGGCCTGTCGATTGGTATCGTCAATTATGCCTACCGGGTCAAGGGTTTGCAGATTGGCCTGGTCAATATCATCCGCGACAATCCTAGGGGTAGAAGGGTTTTGCCCATCATTAATTGGTAGTCGATTAGATTATTTAAATTCTTGTCAGGTTGAGTAAATGTAATTTTTCTTCAGCGGGAATCCCGCTTCCATTCCAGCCCCTTTTTTGGTAGTAGAGGTCCAGCCACTGGTCAAATACATCTTCTGTCATATACCTGTCCTTAAAGATGCCGGCCTGGTGTTTTTCCTGGAAAAAGCGCTGGGGCAGGGTGTCATCTTGTCGCGTCCGGCCATTTTTGATACCAAACAACCGGGTCAGGTTGCTGATTCTCTCGCCGATGTGCATCATTTGCCGCTCATCCATTTTGATGCCGGTCAGGCTCTCATACAGTGGAGCCAGCCGGTCCAGGCCAAAGGGGACAAAATCGCAGATGATGAGGGAATTTCTGGCATTAACCTCATCCTGCCCCCGGATGATAAAATCGGGAGTATTTTGAAAGGTCAGGGAAC
>CBFDCH010000509.1:0-2816 GCA_965603235.1 uncultured bacterium
TCTCATCTTCTTCAGCAAATTTTGTTTTATAAATCTCTTTCCATTTGTTGAGTAATGAGGAGGTTGAGTTCTTGGATTTCATGGTTTATTATAGCCCCATTTTAATGACATTTCAATCTGAAAGATTTAGAGATACTATAGGTGGAAGGCTGCGAAAGGCGAATCAAAGGTTTGCAGGTTAACGATTTATTGCTCATACAGGGGAATGGTTTGTTGTCCCTGTAAGTATCTCTATTTCAATAGTCCTTTGATTGTAGCGATCAGGTCATCGGGGTCAATGGGTTTTTCCATAAATTTTTCAACGGGCAGGAAATTTCCATCTTTTTCCAGGCTAAATTTGAATTTTGTTCTCTGGTTTACAGCAGTGGCCAGAATTATCGGTACATGTTTAAATTTTTCATTCATTTTAACAAATTGGGCAAAATTAAAGCCATCACTATCTTTTTCCATCATCACATCCAATATGATAAGGTCAATCTGTCCTTTTTCCAGGATCTCTTCGGCAACTTTCACGTTGCTGGCCTGCACTACCTCATATCCTTTATGCTCCAGTACGATTTTCCTCGCTTCCAATACATCAGGATCGTCATCCACATCCAATATTCTTTTTTTCATTTGTCCTCCTTATTTATTAAAGGTAATTTTATCGATATTCTTGTGCCAACGCCTACGGTGCTGGCAATTTCTATGGTTCCTCCATGGTCATCAATGATCTGTTTCACCAGGGCCAAACCCAGACCTATGCTGCCATCAATGTTTTTTCTGGCTTCTTTTCCCCGATGAAAGAGGGCAAATACATGGATCTTATCCTCATCAGATATGCCGATACCTGTATCAATCACTTCTATGGTAAATGTCTGATCCTCGTTCTCCTGGCAATGGACCTCAACTTTACCTTGATCCCTGTTATATTTAATGGCGTTCATGATAACGTTGTTAAATGCTCTTAAAAGGAAAGTGAAGTTACCGTGAACATGTGCCTGCTGGTGAGGGGGGGAATCAAACAAAGCCACCAGGGTAATGTTTTTCCCCTCAGCAAAGGCACGCATAATGGAGAAGGATTCTTCGAGAATGGAGTAAATATTCAGTTTTTCACGTTTCATCATGGTTTTATTTTCCAGCTGCGTGTAGTCAAGGATATCTTCAACCATGCGAATCATTGTTTCTGATTTTTGCCGGGCCCTGCCAATCAGCTCTTTGACTTTATTGGCATCTTCCACATACCCCTTTTCAATGATACTGAGCAGGTTTACCACAGCTGAAAGGGGCGCTTTCAGATCATGGGCCATAATGGCCAGGCTTTTTACTTCTTCAGTGATTTCTTCCATAATCGGTTCCACTTTCGGATTCGAATTAATCTTTCGGTTTACACCATTTTTCCCCAGGTCCGTCTTCGCTGTCAGTTGACTTCATTATATACCTTCTCTACTATAATTGGAAGTGATTCCTGGACTTGCGGACTCAACCGATCGCTCAGTGTGATCTCCTGAGGTTGGATACAATAAATGATCACATCAACGTTTTCGGTTTTCCCCAATTTGTCAGCCACTTCTAAAAAGGTGATCAAGTCAAATTCATGCAATGACTGTCTTTTCTTTTTTTTACGGCTTACAACGTCACCGGGGCGGAAGCGGGTAAATTGACCGGGTTCAACTCCACAATTGCCGGCGTCAATGAATACAACCTTGGTTCTTTCTTCGAATTGGTGCATGAGATTCATACCGCAGACTCCGCCCTCAACCAGGTCAATGTTTTTTCCTGCCAATCTGGTTTCCAACATTTGTATGGCGTGCAGACCAACCCCTTCATCTCCCAGCATGTAATTACCGAGACCGATTACGGCAGTTGGGTTACGCTTCATTATTATCTCTTAAATTCAACATCCAGGAAATGGGTGGAACATGAGATACAGGGATCATAAGCTCGTACCAGCATTTCCAGGTAAAACTGGAGGTCTTTTTCAGCCAGGTTGAGCATTTCCGGAACCATTTTTTCAAAATCTTTCTGAATGTTGTTGTGGTTCAAATTTGTGGGGATAACACAATTGGCGGCCACACAAATTCCATCATCATTGTAGGTGTATTCGTGGAATAGGATTCCTCTGGGTACTTCAACTGCACCCACACCGCGGCCGGCTTCAATTCTAATTTCCGGTTTCTCCACTTTCAGATCATGACTCAGGAGCCACTCGATTAATTCGATGGACCTTTCCACTGCGAAGACACATTCAACGACCTGGGCGGCATTGTTCATGAAAGGGCTGGGATTCGGTCCTTTCAGGCCGATCATTTCCGCAACCTTTTTTGAGGTTTCAGTCAGTTGGTTGTGGTTGTTGTTAAAACGAGCCAGGGCTCCCACCATAAAGGAATCTCTGTTGAATTTGCCGTACTTGGCCGTTGACTGGGGAACCACAAATTCATTCACCACATCCTTGTACTCATTAACATCAATGGCCTTTTTTACATCTGTGGTGGTTATCTGACCATCGTAAAAGGCGTATTCATTATCATAGGTAAGAGATAAGTACTCTGTTTCACGCTGGAAGGCGGGGAAACCATTGGTCACAGAATTGAATACTTCAGCGAGGGTGCCCAGATCTGTCAGGGCAACCTTTAATCTTTTTTTCAAATCCTGAAGTTCATCTTTCTCGGGCATCTTGGAAAAATGGCCCACTCTGGCGCGGATGGGATGGGTGGTTCTTCCGCCGATAACATCACAAAGTTCATTGGACAGGCGGTGCAGCTTGGTTACCAGCAGGACCACATCCTTATGTGTTTCCACCAGTGGAAGAACGTTTAATGAATTTGAGAAACGTT
>CBFDCH010000510.1:0-2810 GCA_965603235.1 uncultured bacterium
CAATATAAACAATTAGGGATCATTAAGGAGGGTTTTGGAGATAGATTTGAAATAAAAATATCAATTCGGTATCATTGATTTTTAGGTGCCTTTAGCGCTTACACTAAATGTTATATGTCATAATCAACAATGGAGTAAATAGTGTTCAAAGAACTAAAAGAAATAAATTCACGCCCAGCACCATTTCAATTTTATACAGCATATGAACTGTGGGCAACTGAGCATAGATCAAAACAAATGCTTGCATACCATTTGAATGAATCAATTGATATCTCATCACGAAACAAAAAATTCATTGAACGCTCTGTTGAGTGGATTGTTTGTCACTTTGGCGTAGATGACAAAACTGAAATTGCAGACTTTGGTTGTGGGCCTGGGTTATATACTACGAGGTTAGCTGAACGAGGCGCAGCTGTTACTGGTATTGATTTTTCAAAAAACTCTCTGGATCATGCAAAACAGGTCGCGATTCAAAAAGGCTTAATAGCTAATTATGTTCACACTAACTATTTGGAATTTGAGACAATACAAAGATACGACCTAATCCTAATGATCATGTGTGACTTTTGTACTTTGAGTCCTGAGCAAAGAAAAGTTATGCTCTTAAAATTCTTCTCACTTTTGAAGCCAGGCGGTTCTGTATTACTTGATGTGTATTCTTTGAATAGTTTTTACCGAAAAAAAGAGTCCTCAACTTATGAACTGAACCAATTGAATGGTTTTTGGTCACCTCAGGAGTACTACTGTTTTGTGAACACGTTCAAATACGAAAAAGAGAAAGTAACTCTGGATAAATACACGATAATCGAGGAGTCACAAACGCGTGTAATATATAACTGGCTACAGCACTTCAACTCAGAATCGTTAGGTAAAGAATTTGAGGAAAATGGTTTTAAGATTGAAGGCTTTTACTCGGATGTTGCAGGTACATCTTTAGAACCAGAATCCACAGAAATTGCTATTATTGTAAAGAAATCATAAATTAAAATAAGAACATAACGAATCAATGGGTCGGAATTTTCTTACGAAGGAAGAGGATCAAGTCTTTGCTTGGCTCATCTCAGAGGAAAAAGGGGGCAAGCGGGAAATGACACAAAGCGTGGTTAAAAAGTTACTAAAAAGAAACTTCAGGCGATTTCGCAAGGGTTCTCTTATCCAGGCAGGATCTCCATCAGGAAACTCTTGGACAGGGAACGGTAGGCCAGGCGGATGATTAAGCGGCCGGCTTTTCGGACCAGGTAGAGGTTGTAATTGAGTTTTTGCAGAGCAAAATCGTAGTTAAAAAGGGATTGTAATTGCCAGCTTTTGGTTATGCCCAGGTTACAGTTCAGATAACCTGTGGTAAATTTGCCCCATTTGGCATTGTAAGAGAGGGAAGTCCAGGCATCGAAGGTTCCTTTTGGCTTGCCAACCCTGAGCAGGGCGGTTAAATCCTGTGAGGTGGTACCTCTGATAAACCACCACTCGGTTTTACGCCGGGTCTGATAATTGTACATCAGTTCAAATGATGCAGACTTCCATAACTTCTGTTTGCTCCTGAAAATCAAACCTGCGGAGGTATAATTGTTGTCAGGATCCTTGTCAATAAATTGTTCCAGCCGCAGAGACAGGTTGATGTCTGTGCTGGTTGAAAGCGGCAGGGGCTCAGTTCCCAGATCCAGGGCGGTATTGGACCTGTAAGAAGACTCTTTGAAATCAGTCTGCCTGAGGTGATTAATATTAAGGGATGAATGAATGTTGCACTGCAGCAATCCGCCGTAGAGGGGAAATGGGGAAAATCTTAATAATACTTTTGGCTGGGCCTGTGATTGATCATTGATCAAATCTTTGTTCAACGAATATTCTGTTGAAAGGTTGAAAATTTTGTTGGTGTATTGAACCGCAACATTGGAGAAGAGCCGTTTGTCTGAATTATCATTTCTGGAGATCAGGTCGGAATAGGAGGTAGACGCGCGTAGAGAAACATTTTTTAAGGAATTATTGGAATAGTAGACTTCGCCTCTGAATTGCTGCTTTTTTTCCCAGTTTAAATTTAATCTTAAATTGCCCCCCTTTTTCATATTGACATTAAAATGGGAGCGCATCCAGAATTCCTCCTGATAGTGATGGGGTTTGTTGTAATCGAGTGAGAGGGTTGTGTTGAGCCAGTTACCCAGTTGTAATTTGTGATTGAGCGAGGCTCCGGTCATATTCTCGGTGACATGGTTGAGGGCCAAATTGAGAGAGTTTTTCTTGTTAAATCGCAGGATATTGGCAGAGGTAAGGAAAAACTGCCATTTGGGGCCAAAACTCCGCTTGTTAAAAATATCATAGTGGAGTTTCAGGTTGTTGGTTGATTGAAAAGCGGTTTTCTCTTTCCCCTTTTCCAGGTTAAAAAAAACGTCCGCCACCAAACCTGTGGCATTGTAATACCAGAGTTTGTTCACATAAAAAACCGTGTCGCCCTGATTCAGGCCTCGATTCATTCTAAAGGAGCGAAAAGCGATAGATTGCATCCCCTCCACAAATATGATGACCTTACGGCCAACAACGTCATAATTACTTTTGATATCAATGGTATGACATAGAAAATAGAGGAGAGACCTTCTTAACTTGGCAAAGGCGGTGGTCTGGATTGTTGTTGATACCGGCTTTGGCTTATTTTTATCGATTTTAAGGTTTTTTTTAACAATGGAATCAGCATATTCAAAATAGCTGAGGTTAAACTTGTCCAAATGAAGGAGTGCTTTATCCGCCAGAATAATTTGATCTCCTGAAAATATTTTGCAATCGCCTGAAAATTGGGCAATCCTATTGTCAACCTGAATGTC
>CBFDCH010000511.1:0-2809 GCA_965603235.1 uncultured bacterium
ATTTAATCGCCCCGGGGTAAACATCATTGTGATGGTTTCTTTTTTTAAAAGTTTTTCCGTATAGAGTGCGCGATCCCATTTGAATAAATCTTCGACCGATGAGTGGACATTGCCGTCACCTCTCATGCCATCGCAATAGATTAGGTCATGCAAAACCGTTTTCCCTTGCCGCTTCCTTAATCCCAATACCCGTTCGGCCCGGGGATACTGTTTCATTGTGCGGTAATATGCATAGGTGTCCTTCATTTCCAAAGGAACAAAAATATTATCATTCATAAACTTAAAAAATGACTGTCCGGATACCTGCTCAATCACACTGGCCAAAATAATATATCCCGTGTTACTGTACTGCATCTTTTCACCGGGTTTAAACAGAAGTTTCGGCTTTTGTTTTGAAAAAAGTTCAAGTAATGTTTCATTTCCGGCTATTTTCGACTTATCCCACTTGGAATCCAGTATCTTATAGATGTCCGGCAGGCCGGATGTGTGGTTCAATAGGTGTCGAATAGTGATGCCATTCGCATAGGATAATTGGGGTAAGTGTCTGGCAACCGGATCTGCCAATTTTAGTTTCTTCCGTTCAACCAGAATCATAATACCGGTGGCAGTGAATTGTTTGGACACAGAGGCCAGGTTGAAGGAGGATTTTGTAGTCAGAGGTACATTACCTTTGACATCAGCAAATCCCAAGGCCTTTTTGTATACTACCTTTCCGTTTTTGGCAACCAAAACAGCGCCATTGAATTCTTTATCTATAAGGGTACGGTTTAAGTCCCAATTTTTGGCTTTTGTATCATCGGGGCAGGAAAAAACAACAAAACCAATACTCAATAGAGCAATTAAGATTATTTTAGAAAAAGAATTGGACTTCATGTTACCAGCCTCCATGGATTGATCTTTTGTTTTTAATCTTTAACAAAAAGATACCCTTAAAGGAATATATACTAGTAAATAGATGAATTTGTTTCAGTTAAATTCAAAAGGATGGGTTGGATTACTCCATCTATTTCTGGATTGCCTTGTCTATCACTGAAACCATATGGGCGAATTCTTTTTCAGTGTAGCCCTTGGCCTGGTAGATGATGATTCCCTTTTTGTCTACCACAATGTTCCTGGGAATGAATTGGGTGGCGAATTTGCTGTAAATACCCCGTTTGGGGTCCGGTCCCAGGGGGAAGGTTACCTTAAAATCTTGCTTAAACTTCTTTACCACATCCGCGGTGTGCTCACGGCCAATGCCCAGAAGCAGGAAGTTTTTACCTTTATATTTTTGCCATACATCTTTTTCCAGAAAAGGCATCTCTTTTTTACAGGGGCCGCACCAATTTGCCCAAAAATTGATGAGAACCACCTTGCCTTTCATTTGTTGAATGTCTATCTTGGTGCCGTCAATGGTAACAACTGAAAAAGCGGGGACCGGCTGACCCACCTGAATTAACGTGCTTGCATCATCCTTTTTGTTGTCCTCTGCATTCATAGAGAAGGAATAAAGCGAAAACATCAACACAAAAACAACTAATACTGTTTTCGTCACTGTTATCTCCTTTAATTATTTAAATCCCATTATATCATGTTTTTTATTGCCAGGTCCTTTTAATAGGATGGGCCTCGGTATTAAATATTACCTTTTTGAAATTCAAGGTATTATCCGGCGCAAATAAAAGGTAGAGATACTTGAGGGTTTCGGCTAGGAAAAAGCTCTCCATGTTATCCGATTTTTCTTTGGTAACCACGCTCTTTAAGTGTGCAAATCCGCAATCTGTTTTGCAGTGTTTTATCAGGCTCTGCAGGTAAGTTCTACCCATTGCCAGGTACTTGGGATCCCGGGTCAATTGATAAAGATAATAGGCGGATTCAATGTTTTCCGGCCTCAACACATACGAAGGACTTTTGATGGTCATAGAGGAATAATCGAGTTGTTCAGGCTCGATGCCATGTAATTGCCACATTTTATAGCAGGAGTCCTGTAGCTTTTTTGCACGAGATAAATCTCCACCCAATGCCAGAACTGCAGGGAAGAAAGCATCCAGAGCGCCAAACTGTGTTTTGAGTCGTTTGCCATCATTCAAATTCGCGTAGCCATACCATAAGCCGTGAGGCAAATCATCCGCCAGGTACCGGTTGATCGCCTGGATGCTGTTTTGCCACATGGTCTTAAAATCACTATCCTCAAACAGGAGCCCGGCTTTTAGCAGGTATTCGTAGTAGGAGTCAATCATGCCGCTGATATGGCTGGTGGTATTCACCCATGTGCCGGTTTCCACATCAATGGTGGTACCGACCAGGCCAATTTTTGAGCGTCGCTTGTAGAGTTCAACCACAGCTTTTTTAGCTTTTCTATAATAAATGGGATTATTGGTTAATTTACTCAGGGTGCCGAATTCCAGAATTAAGGTGCCGATCTCGGCCGGATTGTTAACCTTCCATTTGGTCTGTCCGGTTTTGAGATTCACCATCACATAGGGCATACCGGTGGGGGAGTCAAATGCTGGAAGCAGACGGTTGGCCAGATCTATGGCCAGCTTGAGGAACCGCTTGTCACCATCCAGCTGGAAACTGGTGATTAATCCGCCCAGTAAACGAATCACAATTTCGAAGTTTTTGACATAAAAGTCCTTGTTAAAGGAGAGTTTTTTAAAAATCAGTGTTTTGGCTTCAGCTGCTTCTTTTTTCAGACCCATCAACAGCATGGTATCAAAGGCGTCGACCGGTGTCATAAGCAACGAATCGGCATGCCAGTCGTGATAACTTTTACTCAATGGTTTTAAGGCGTCATGACCCCAGGCATATAGTTTATACCCTTTCCAGG
>CBFDCH010000512.1:0-2806 GCA_965603235.1 uncultured bacterium
ATACGATCAAAAAAGACTACCCCATTACGCCGCTTGTTTTTACCAGAGTTCAGATCCAGGACAATTTTTGGTTGCCCCTAATGGAAACCAATCACAAAACCACCATCCCTTTTGCCTTAAAAAAGTGCGAAGAGACCGGGCGTATTGATAACTTTGCCAAGGCCGGTAACTTAATGCCAGGCGAATTTGTGGGCCGGCGCTACAACGACTCGGATGTATTCAAAGTAATGGAAGGAGCTGCCTATACCCTGAATTTAACCAAAGATCCCCATTTGGAAAATTATTTGGAGAATTTAATTAAAAAGGTGGCAGCAGCACAGGAGGAAGATGGTTATCTGTTCACCACCCGGACCATAAATCCGCAAAACCCGGCTCCGGGCGCCGGAGCCAAACGATGGTCCAACCTCGGTTCCAGTCATGAACTCTACAACGTGGGACATATGTATGAAGCAGCTGTGGCCCATTATCAAGCCAGTGGTAAAAAAAACTTCCTCAACGTGGCGCTGAAGAGTGCTGATCTGATTCATCGTACCTTTGGACCCGGTAAACTCCGGGGTTTCCCGGGTCACCAGGAGATAGAGATCGGCCTGGTTAAACTTTACCGGGTAACCGGCCGGGAAAAATATTTAAAGCTGGCCAAATATTTTCTCGATGAAAGAGGGCGAATAAAAGACTACTTACCCAAGCCAAAAGAGGGTTCTCCCTTTTCAATTTACAGTCAATACTGGTACCTGCAGGCCCACCAGCCGGTCACCCAACAGCGGCAGGCCATCGGCCACGCAGTTCGGGCCACCTACATGTACTCAGGTATGGCGGATGTGGCAGCCCTGACAGGTGACCGGGAATATATCAGGGCCCTCAACAACATTTGGGAGAATGTCATATCCAGGAAGCTCTATATCACCGGGGGAATTGGTTCCAAGCACGATGGCGAGTCCTTCGGCTCCGATTATGAACTCCCCAATGCTACCGCATACAACGAAACATGCGCTGCCATTGGCAATGTTTTCTGGAACCACCGTCTCTTTTTATTGCACGGGCAGGGAAAATACATTGATGTACTGGAGCGGACCCTATACAATGGCCTTTTGTCGGGAATTTCCCAAAGCGGTGACCTATTCTTTTATCCCAATCCCCTGGAATCAGACGGTAAATATACCTTCAATCAGGGTGAAACAACACGCAAATCCTGGTTTGATTGTGCCTGTTGTCCTGTTAATCTTACCCGTTTTTTACCCTCATTACCGGGTTATGTGTATGCACAAAAGGGTAAAACCATTTATATAAATCTTTTCATTCAGGGCAGCGCAGATTTCAAAATTGATAATGAAAAAGTAATCCTGCAGCAAAAAACGTCATACCCCTGGCATGGGATCATCAATATCACGGTCAAACCTGATAAAACATCCCCTTTTACTATTTGTGTCCGCATTCCTGGTTGGACCCGCAATCAGCCGGTTCCCAGTGACCTCTATTCTTATCTTAAAAGCGACAGGCAGGGAGTCACATTATTGGTCAATCGAAAAGAACAACCAGTGGAAGTAAAGGATGGATTTGTTTACCTGGAAAGAACCTGGCAAGCCGGAGACCAGATCCAATTATTAATCCCCATGCCAGTAAAAAGGATTATCACTCACCCCAAGGTTACCGACAACCGCAACCGGGTTGCTCTGCAGCGGGGGCCATTGATATATTGTTTTGAGGGAGTGGATAATAGCGGTTCAGTACTTAGCCGTTACATTCCGGATGAGTTGGTCTTTCAAGCCCAGGCCAGACCGGAACTTCTTGGAGGTATTGTTACTTTAACTGAAGTGGCACCGGCAAAAAAAGATCCCCTGGTGGCCATCCCCTATTATGCCTGGTCCCACCGGGGTAGCGGTGAGATGGCTGTCTGGCTCCCCAGAAAACCTGCAACAGGTAAAGCCTGGAAATAGTCTAACTCAGTTTACCCCATTTTCTTTTTTTTCATGGCCATCATCTTTTGTTCCATTTCAGAAGCACGAGTACAATAATAGCCAAATTTCATTTTCATTTTCTTGTAAACCGGGCAGGTACCGCAAATGCAGCCTTTCTCTTTGGTAATGATTTTGCTCTTGCCTACCAAAGGATGACAAAAGGCAATAATTGGTTCATCTTTTACATAGGTGGGGCAGCCCTTGCAAATACACATATTCTTTACCATGGGCAGTTTCTTTTCAAACTCAGCAATCATCATGTCCGCTTCCTCAGCTGTTTTACCCATATTTTTCATCAGCATCTTTTTAACCATCTGTTTGCGGGTCATCTTCTTCCTCATTTTTACCTGAGCTTCCAGGGGCATTTTAAGGCCAAAATAAGCCAGCATCATGCCAAAAACACCACAACCACTTTTTTCAAAAAATTCTCTGCGATCCATAAAACCTCCTTTTTCCAATCTCCTGCCTATTGGTTTATCCGATTCATCCAGGGAAGTCAAGAGAAAAATAACCAAATAAGTTATATTTTAATTGCCATTTTTCTGAAATCTGTTTATATTAATGGTATAATCGGATAAATTTTATTCAAGAGGAGGGTTTATGTCGCCATTAACGGGCTCAATTGTTTCTTTAATTTTCCTGGCTCTAGGAATGATTTTGGTGTTGATCATGCTAAATCTGCAGGGCAATCCCAAAGAGAGGCCCAGAGGCCTCCTGCTAAGGAAAATCCACCGCTTTCTGGGTTACCTTTTTGTATTGACATACCTGGTTATACTGGCCGGTATGATCCTCAAGGTAAGTGGTGCAGCCGGCGAATTTTCACCCCGGGTGGTTATCCACCTCACCCTGGC
>CBFDCH010000513.1:0-2803 GCA_965603235.1 uncultured bacterium
TAAAGGGTTCTGATAGGGTGAAGCCGTGGTGTGACAGGTAAAGGTTGATAAAAAATCCGGCAACAATCCCTAGCATGACCGAAAAGATAGCCAGGAAGTTGACTTCGGCAACGACTAGTTTGACGATCTGCCAGGGCCGGGTGCCCATGGCTTTAAGAACACCATATTCCCGCCGCCGCTCCAGCACCAGCATCAGCACCGTATTTAATACTCCCACAGCTACAATCAAGACAATAATCACCAGAGTGATCCACATTCCCTCCTGGTCCGCTTTCATGGCTACATAAAAAGACTTGGCAAACTCCTGCCAGGGATCCACTGCCAGTGCCGGATCATCAATGATCCGGTCAAGTTGTTCATCCACTTTCAAGACCTGCTTTAAGCTGGAGACTGTAATTGTAATTTCATGAATCCTGCTGCCCAGGACCAACAATTCCTGGGAATCCTCAATATGGAGGAAGAAATCCACCCGGTCGGCCAGCTCATTCCCACTTTCCAGGATGCCCACAATCGTGTATCTGTCATTGGCAATCGATCCATCGGCTCCCTGGCCGACAATTACTACTGAATCATTAACCGTTGCTTTCAAAATTTTGGCCAGCCCCTTGCCCAGCAAGACCTCCCGCTGAGCTTTCTCCTGCAGCGGTTTTCCTTTAATAATCTTCCTGGTATAACCAACCGTCTGATCTTCCAGGCGGGGGTGTATACCAATGATACGGACTCCCGCACTTTTCTCTTTTACTGAGGCCAGGCCGGCAGAATAAACCCGCGGTGCCCAAGATTGAACGGCTTTTACTCCGGAAATCTTTTTGGCCGTCTCCTGGAAGTTATTAATGGTTTTGTAGAGCGAGGGACGGTCCAGGTAATCCTTTTCATGAACCTGTATATGCCCCAAATTGTTGCGGGTAAATTGATCGATGATGTGGTTATAAGAACCATCGGAAAACCCGATAAAAATAGTGGCCAGTACAAATCCGCCAAACATACTGAGACCGGTTAGCAGACTGCGTCTCTTTTGACGGAAAACATTACGAAACGCCATTTTTGTGATCAACATTTTAAATCCTTGAACGGAGGTTCCTTAGACTGAAAATCGATTTATCCAGTTTGATATTAAATTGAAAATCGAGGTAGCGGACAATTGTTTTGTTATTTTTTTTGTTGGTTGGGATCAATTCCATGACTGCAGGGATGGTGCGATTGCCGAATGTTTTAATATCCTTAAAATACATTTCACGCATCAATTTCCCTTTTTCATCGTAAAACTTTTGCCAAATGGGCAGATAATCACCATCCCGTACCGCCAAAAGTATGTGTCCCCAGACTACGGGTACCCCCTTTTTGGGCACACATTTCAAATAGATGGTCTTGGGCTCCGCATTGTTCATAGTGATAATATCAAAGGTATAATCCTCGATGAAGGTGATCTCCTTCACCAGATCATCATTGGTAAAATCCGATCCCATCCAGGAGCCCATCATCAGGGAGGGAGGGATTTTAATCACCTTGTTGGTTTTTGGTAAAAAATTCCACATCTCATTCTTGACCCTCAAAGTTGCCATGCCCCGTTCCTTTTTTGGCTCCAGAATTCGTATAAAGGTTTCATCCATTCCCTGGCTCCACACCTGACACTTTAAGGTTCTCTGCCAGTGCGGAGTTATAATTTCCATTTCCATGGTACCCACACTTGATCTGGCTCTAAAGAGTTCGTCCATTTTCCTTACAATCTCTTTCGCTTTTTTATTCGCCGGTTTGTCACTATGGAGTGGGAAAATAAAAAATATCAGCAAGACAAATAGCATTAGGTAGAGTATACGTTTCACACCCGCCTCCTCTCGACCGAACATTCGGTCAATAATATATAAATTTTTTTACTCATTCAGGATACCCCTAAAAATCGTACTGATAAGTGTGGCCATGGTTTCCTGTATATCAATACCCTCTTTATGTAATATCCACTGCACCATCAGACCATCGAGCATTCCCACAATGATGCCGGCAAATGCTTCGGGATTGATATTTTTCTTAAAACTGCCATCCCCCATCCCTTCAATAATGATATCAGCAAAAATACTCTTATAGGATATATAGTATTTATGTAAATCATTAAGGAATAGGTTTTTACTATCAGTGGCCCGCATGGCTTCGCCCCAGAAATTGAACATCAATCGCAAAAAAGGCTCAGTCACAGGGTTAACAAAATCTGCTACCGCCCTCAGGATTTGTTCCAGCTTGTCTCTGGCAGAAATTTCCGCCAGCAGGATTTGTTCAAAATCTATAGCCATCACATTCATAAAATATTTGAAGGCAAAATGGATGACCTCTTCCTTACTCTTAAAGTATTCATATATGGTTCCCTTGCCAATGCCTGCGGCCTGGGCGATTTCATTGATGGTGGTTTTTTCAAATCCCTTTAATACAAAGGTCTCAATCGCAGCCAGGACGATTTGATTCTTTTTTTCCTGCTTATCAATGATCTTTGCGCACATATTGTTGACCGACCGTTCGGTCATTACTATTGTAGTATAAAAGTCCACCCCTGTCAACCCAATTTTTTATTTTTTTTCCCAGTTTGGGCACCCGAAAGCCCGACTACATCCTTCAGGACCCTCAGGTTGTGGATTTGGGTCTAATCAGGCCATTTATTTTCTTGACATCATTAGAAACACTTGTTATTTTGTACTGTTATTAAGAATTCTCATTCAGGCTAAATAAATTGCCAGGAGACAGCATGAGATTAGAGAAACACCCGATTTTGGATTTCCAAAGAAAAAAAAAGGTTACCTTCTTCTTTGAAGGTCAG
>CBFDCH010000514.1:0-2795 GCA_965603235.1 uncultured bacterium
AACACCAAGCACCTACGGCCCAAACCGGAGGCGGGTAAAAAACCGTTCAGGGTTCATACCACCCTGGCCAAGCAATTGGCCCTTTTGGTCGTTTTGTACAGTCCGCTGCAGATGGCATCGGACCTGATTGAGAACTATCAAAATCAGCCGGCTTTTGTTTTTTTCAAACAATTGCCCGCAGAATGGCAAAAATCTGTGGTTATTAACGGTGAAATCGCTGATTTTGTCACCATTGCCAGAAAAGCGAAAGCAACCAGTGATTGGTTTATGGGATGCATTACTGATGAACATAGCCGCCGGATGGATATCAACCTCAACTTTCTTGATAAAGGAGTGACATACCGGGCTGTGGTGTATGCCGACGGAGAGGGCGCCCATTGGCAGACCAATCCCAACAAGCTAAAAATTTATTCTCAAACCGTAACCCATCAGGATAAGTTAATACTAAATCTGGCCCCGGGCGGCGGAGCCGCTGTTGCCTTTTTAACCAAATAGGGATCAGTTATTTTTTCATTTCTTTGCCTGCCCAATTGGGAGGATTGGCTGTATATCCAAGTAGCTGGTGGTATTTCCAGGTGTCCCAGGTATAGCGGTTCTCTTTCATCTTGCCATTGACCAATTTATAAATGGCAATCCCTTCACCGGAGAATTTTTTGCCGCTTCTTTTATGTGTTCCCTTGAACCTGTACCTCACCACCACCTTATTTTTCCTGGCCACCAAGTCTTCTATTGTAAATGTCCAGCCTGTATAGTTCACCTGGTGATTTTCTTTTACTATTTTCTTAAATCCGGCCAGCCCGTCATTCTCCCAGGGAGAGCCATTGGAATAACTCAGGCAATCTTTGTGTATGATCTCATCGGCTATGTTGATTTTGCCCTGATTTAAAAATTCATAGTAAAACCTCTTTATGGCCTTGGTATTTATAATCTCTTCTGAATCCACCTGCGCTATTGCCAGGATTTCTAATCCAATTAGCAACATTATAAAAATAAAAATAGCGAAAATTGCTGATTTTTTCATGGTTTCTCCTCTGGTCGCCTCTTTGGTTTCATCTCTTTATAACAAAACCCGATTTAATTAACAAATCCAGAGAGGGCGGGATAACTCTACAATTATGGGTAAGGGATCAATTGTACCCTATTGATTTTTTAAATAAATTTATTAACCGGGAGTGGTAGAAAATGCGTATTACAATCAGTTCTCTGCAGTGAGTTTTTAGTAAAAAGGAGGAAACCATTGGTCTGGGCCACCACCCAATACCGCTATACCTTTGGGCCCATGAAACGGTTCGGTAACCTGCGGGTGCCCAATTGGTCTGTATATGAAAACGGATCAACCTGTTATGAGATGATATCACTCATCGGCAGCCATAAGCCGCCCGATCTTTCCCTTTTCAAACCACCGGCAGCGATCAGGAAATAATGTTTATTTAGCCTCAAGCTGTTTTTCCAGGATTCTATCCCTACAATCAATGTATGATACAATAGCGCTCTATGGATGGTGATATAAATAACAGGCAGGCAAATCAGCAGGACCAGGCACAGGCTTATGGCATATTGTTGATAGCCGTTGCCGCCATAGGATTTTCACCCAGCCTGGCCAAGTCCCTGGGCCTCCATAATATGGGCCCCTTTGCCATCGGTTTCTGGAGAAACGGTATTGGTGGCCTGCTGTTGTTTTCTATTGCCCTTTTCCAAAAAAAATCATTTATCCTGAACCGCTATTTGTTCAAATGGGCCCTGATTGCGGCTCTATTTTTTTCACTGGATCTGAGTGTCTGGCACCGGGCGGTGATTCATGCAGGTTCCGGTGTATCCACGGTTATTGGCAATATGCAGGTTTTTGTTACCTCAGTGGCGGGATATTTCCTCTTTCGTGAAAAACTCAGCCTGCGCTTTCTTTTGTCTGCCATAGCAGCGGTTCTTGGAGTGATTATGCTTACCGGTATGCTGGATCAGCAGATTACATTCACACCTTTATATATACGGGGAATTGTCTATGCCCTGGCAACCGCACTATTGTATTCCGGATACTTGATATCAATCAAAAAGGCTGGTATGAAACATGCAAAAATGGATGTGGTTGTATTCATGGGCTGGATTTCAATTATCTCTGCCCTGTTAATGCTGCCAGGTGCCCTTTTCCAGCGTCAATACATTTTTTGGCCGTCAGAGTGGTTTTCGGTTTCACGGGTACTCATCCTGGGAATATTCATGCAGGCCATCTGCTGGTGGATGATTGCCTCCTCCATGATTAAAATCCCGGCCCATCGCACGGCTCTTATACTATTGCTGCAGCCGGCAATAGCTGTGGTGTGGGGATTTGTTTTTTTTAAGGAAACGTTAACTGTTCTGCAGATCATCGGCCTGCTGATCACCCTGGGCTCCGTGTATATCGGTTCACTCAAATCCGTTGCCCGTCGCCAGCCTGCGCATAACGTCCGGCAGAGATAATCCGGGAATTACACTTGGTTTAAACCTGACAATATCTTTCTGCCTTTCTCCGATATATCCTTTTTAATTGATTTTACGATTTTTAATCAGATCAAAAGTGTATGAGAGGATTGTATCCCGGCCCTTTTGCAGATCTTCAATACCTGGGGTCACATCATGGTCCGGGATAATGCCCCTGTTCGGTGCTAATCCGTTGACCGCAGCGGCGAAACTATTACGGGACAGTTTTACCAGGATTCTGGTGTTTTTAAGGTGAAACCTTCCCACTGCCGCATTGCAGGTGTAAGTGCCGCCTGTCTCGCTGCCTACAAATGTGGCCAATTTATGATATTTTGCCAGGG
>CBFDCH010000515.1:0-2795 GCA_965603235.1 uncultured bacterium
TACTCAAGTTATCCACCTGTGGTACTCCAATGGTTGTCGAGCTTGCCCGGTTGCGGATGTTTTCCAGGATTTTTATGTGCCCCCGCTCCATGTCCGCCAGGTTCTGCAACAAATCAATTTTACTCTTGAATGAAACCATCCCCTGCAGTTCAGTATAAAACTGGACCGCTTCCTCCTCTCTTTCAATAGCAAATTGTAAAATTTTATTGAATTTATCCATATTACTCATCCTATCACCTCTCTCTCTTAATGGGTTTAATACTGGCCATCCATCTTGAATTGTGCTGAGTCCATCCAGAAGCCGGAATTGGTCAGGGAATCATATTGTGCCTGCAGCAGGTCGTAATGGAATTTTTCTTCCTCACTGATCTTGCGGCAGATTTCCCCTGTTTTAGCGTCACTGGTCTCAATAGCAGATTTTTCAAAAAAGGTGATGGCATTTTTCTCCAGCTCCATGCCGATGCTGATAGCTTCTATATCACTGGAGGATTTGCTCTCTTTTACCCGGCTTTTAAGGTTGTCGATAATGGTAGAATCCCCTCTTTGTTGTTCACTGACAAATTTTTTCCATTCATCACCGCCAATTATTGTGCTGAAAAGGTCGTTGAATACCTTTAAGTGTTCTATCTCGTCATTGGCCAGCTTGGTAAACATTTTTTTGCCCAGATCATTTTGGGTGGCTTCAGCTGCGAATTCGAAAAAACTCCTGCCATTAATTTCCAGCTTTATGGCTTCTTTGATAATCTGAACCACATCTTTACTGATATTACCCATGATTTCTCCGTTAGAATTATATTTAATTACATGTGTGAAGTCAAAACAGCTGGGTGTACTTAACTTTTCCACAGACCGTGAATGTTGCAATATTCACGGGCAGTAATCGTATCAGCCGTGACTTTGAACAGGGCCTGAGGGCTGTCGCCTGGTTTTAGGAACTGGAGGTAGGCTTTGCCGTCCGCAATCAATTCGATCCACTGGATATAGTGTTTCTCTTCCATTGGGTGATCCACACTGCCCACTTTTACCAGGATTCCATCCGCTGTTTTTTCAATCATTGGCACATGTTTTTCAGTGGCTGAATCAGCAGTTTTTTCTTTCTGCAGAGTCATGGGCTGTCCGCAGCAAACCAGCTCGCCGCCGCCAACATGAAGCAACTCCACTATATTGCCACACACTTCACACCTGTAAACCTGTAATTGTTCCATACTTCCTCCTCCTTAAAACTTATTTTTTATATCAGTTAGCTTAACAAAGTGCCGGCGTTCCTCTTCGATAATCTCGTCAATTTGCGCATGTTTTTTCCCCGGCACCAGTTTTTTAATTTCTTGATAATAGAGAATTGAATCCAGTTCCGCTTTTATAGCAAAATCAATTGCTGAGAGCGCATCACTGATCTCTTCAAGCTTTACTTCAAAATTTTTTTCGCTGAAGATGATGTTATTGGCATAGGCGCGCAAGTAGGAAAAGTATTCTCCCGGGTAACTTTCGTAGGGTTCGAAGGTGTCTATTTTTGAAAGGATATCTTTATAGAAATTTTTGTGAACTACTTCCTCGTCTGCTAGAAAAGCGAATAACTTCTTTACTTCAGGGTCCTGCAACTTGTCAGCCATACTGCGATAAAACTTTTCACCATTTTCCTCAATTCTTATTGCCAGTTGAAAAACCTCACTGGGATCAAATAAAATAGCCATTTTTTCCTCCTTTGGATTATTTTAATTTTTGGTGGTTGGCCGTTATTGTTTCCACCAGTTTATCAAGACGATGGTAATCATCGTTTTTTGGTATGCCTTTGATTAAGACCGGTTCCAAAAATTCCACTTTTAAATTTGAAATGTTATTTTTAATTATCTCCACTGTTTTTCCACCCCAGCCGAAAGAACCCACGATGGCAGCGTATTGGAGTTTTGGCCTCAGGATGTTGAGCAGGGATGCCACGTGTACAACGGCGGGGTGGGGCCCGGCCAGTACTGTGGGTGTGGCCACTATGATTGTGGCTGCATCTACCAGGGCCATGGCCAGTTCCCCCAGATCAGTCTGGGTGATGTTGAAGGGAATGACATTGATTGCCTCGGCTATTAGTTTTTCCACCAGGTAATCAACCATTTTGGCAGTACTGCCGTGCATGGAGACGTATGGGATCAGCACGGTATTTGTTAATTTGTCAGAGATCCACTCTTTGTAGGCATTAATGATCAATTGTGGTTGATTGTAGAGTGGGCCATGACTGGGAGCGATTATGCTGATCTCCCTCTGTTCAACCTTTTCGATATTTTTTTTAATCAGCGGGCGGAAAGGCATCATGATTTCTGCAAAATACCGTTTGGCATCCTTGATGGTTTTGGCCTCATTTTCGACAAAGAGAGTGCTGGTCGCCAGGTGAGAGCCGAAAAAGTCACACGAAAAAAGAATTTTATCTTCTTGCAGATAGGTAACCATGGTTTCCGGCCAATGGACCCAGGGTGTGATGATAAATTCCAGAGTTTTATCCCCCAGGGAGAGGGTATCTCCCTCAGCCACGATGTGGAAGCGGTCGCTGGTTATGTGCATCAGGTCCTGTAAGAAGGCCTGGCATTTGTTATTGGTCACTACCAATGCCTGGGGGAATTTTTCCAGCAACTCGGGTATCGATCCGGAGTGGTCCTGCTCGGCGTGATTGCAGACTATATAATCAATGGTGCTGGTTTTTGTGTGCTGGAGGTTTTGCAGCAGCTCTTCTCCTTTGATGGGATCAACGGAATCTATCAGAGCTGTTTTTTGACTTCCCTGAATCAGGTAGGCATTGTAACTGGTACCAT
>CBFDCH010000516.1:0-2792 GCA_965603235.1 uncultured bacterium
GCTGACCAGGATCAATAGGCCGACAAAAAATACGATTGATTTATTGGTTTTAGTATTCATAGTTCTCTCCTTTGCCCCCTATTTTAAGGTAATGGTGCGGGTGATTTTCCCGCCCCCTGACCTTGCCCACAGGCTGAGTTTGAGCTGCTTGCCTGACGGTGAGATGATCAGCCATTTGTATTCCTTCTCACCCGATGGCGCCAGAGTGGCCAGGTTATACCGTTTGGCACCGCCAAAGAGTTTCATGTTTTTATCATCGGAAAATTTGACTTGAAGTAAGATAGGGGTGATATTGCTGCTACGCTGGCCCATGGCCGTGGCATAGGGCATGTGGCCGTTATTTACCAATTTTACTTTCAGCTCATATAGATTGGAGGAGAGGCGTTTTACTTTCACCTGCTCCATTTTGATATCCGCAAACTGAGAGGCCAGCCATAAGGCAAATTTGGCGTGTTTGTCACTTAATTCTTTGATCTTCCCGGCCGGGGGATTCACTCTGAGAAAGGGCTGGAAACCGCCGATTTCAACATTCCCCAGCTGGGAGTGTTTAAAGGGGCTCCATGGTATAAATCCTTTGCCCTTGTTCTTTTTGTCGATCCAGCCCAGCCACTCTTTATCAGCGGTATCGGTGCTTGTGGTGGTGGCGGGCCTGGAGGCTTGCCTGCGAAGCATGGCCATATCGGGCATACCGGAACGCCGCTGGCCTGTTGGGCCTGCTGATTGGCCGGGTCTGCGTGCTCCCATAGCAGGCATTCTCCGGGTCTGCTTGGCCACTGACCACAGGCTGGCCGAAAAGGTGGGTACACCAAACTGAAAATAGCCCCATTCCAGGATGGATCCCACCGGTTTGGCTGATGTGGCGCTGTGGATACCGGTTAACTTCTTGTATTCACCGCTGATCCGCTTGAATAAGGGCAGGTCCCGAGCATTGGTTTGCCGGGGCTGGGGATCTCTGGGCCTGGGTTGAGGTGCCGTGGGTTGGCCGCGGCGGAAACTGAAGCGCCGCCTCGTCATTTGCGGTTGACCGACTGAGGGTGGGTTAGGAAAGGTAGCAGTACCACATTTAATGCCTGCTTCGCCAGCCAGGTTGTCGTACTTAGAAAACAATAGTATGGCGCAAATATTTTTGTGTGGCTGGGTTTTAAGTTTGGGCACATAACGGGAGACGAAATCGATCAAGGCCTTTGATTCAGCCTCAGAAGTGGGGTAAATCCCTCGGCCCCTGGGCTTGTAGCCAAAGTTATGGGGAAAGTTGCGGTTGATATTAAAACCACCGGGGCCGTCTTCGTTGTAGCGCTCGTCACCGTCGTTGTCTATTCCTTCCGGGTAGAGTTGGTACAGCTCATCCAATGGTGTGTCTGCTTCTTTCTTTTTCATCAGGCGGGGATCTTTTTTGTCTTTAATCCACTGCCCTTTTTTATCCTTGACCCTCATCATGGTGATCATGCCGTCACCATTTAAATCCTCGGGGCCGTCCTCATCGGTCAGCCAGTCATAGTCGTCGTCCCTGGGCCTGAGATTGCCCGCGTGTTCCTGTTTTACTTTTTTAAAGAAAAACTCCGCTCCGTCCGGATTGAGGCGGGGAATAATATAAAAGGTCCGTGCGTCCAAAATGGCGGTCACCTTTTTGTCCTTGCCGTAATTGGCGGTCAGATACCTGGCGATACCCAGGGCCACCTCGCTGCCGATCAGGTGGTCCCCTTCGGCATTGGCGCAAACCAGTAATGCCTGTTTGCTCAAGGGGGAACCTCCTTTTGCGCCCGATACCTGCACCATCCATAGTTTCTTGTCTTTAACGGTGGTGCCGATTGAGGTCAACTTTACCAGGCTGGGCTGCTGGGCAGCCAGCTGCTGCAGCGCTGTGGATAGAGCCTGGTAATTGTGGTATTTTTGGCCAAAAGCCGGCCACAACAGTAGCAGGGCCAGTAGGCCGGTTAACATGATTTTCTTAAAGTGGGATCCAGTCAATTTTTCCTCCTTTGAAAAAAATGGGTGTGGTGGTAAATTGTGCCTGCTTTTGATAAACATACACTTGTATCATAAAATTTATTTGTATACCCTAAAACAATCCCTGTCAACAATTCTTGCAAAAAAATAAGAGTGGTGACAATGGTGTAGCAAAAACCATACACTTTTGCCTGAAATTTCCGGCAAAAAAAATGCTTGCACATTAGCGTAAGGAGATGTTTATGAAAAGGCTGTTATATTTTTTTCTGATCATTTTTATTGTATTGTTGTCTTTTAACCTTCAGGCCCAGGACAAAAATATTAGTTTCATATACAGCGGTGGTTTTTCCCTGACTCCGGGCAGCACCAGTTTATCTCCCTATCTGGGCTTTTCCGGCCGGGTGGGTATTGAAAAACAATTGAGCGACCATTTTTCCTATGAGGTGGGCCTGATGTACTCGCCGCTTTCCCTCTCCCTGGAAAACTTAAATGTGTCCGAAAATTACCACGGAAATATATTGTCCATCCCCCTCTTTTTCAAGTACCGTCTCTTTACCGCCTCCACCCCCTACCTGGTGGCCGGACCGGAAGTGGGCTATATTTTTAACCTGGAAAACAGCATGGAGAAAATGGAATCCTTTAACCATTTGTATTATGGCCTCACCTTTGGCGTTGGTTATGAATTGAAAATCAGTAAGAAGGTATCTGTGGCCATCGAAGCCCGCAAACGCCTGCCATTGTCCAATCAATAGATCCCAAGCCAAATCCTCTGATTTAAAAAAGTCCAATAAAATTTGTCGCCTGGTATGAAATTAATTTTTCAGACGTAAGATTTTTTCTCTGAG
>CBFDCH010000517.1:0-2788 GCA_965603235.1 uncultured bacterium
CGAGTCTAAAAATAACTCCCCTTTCATACTCTTTAAGTATTTTGATCCAATTAAAAAGAAAAAACATGACAATAACCGCAATTGCTATCAATCCTGTCGGAATGCCTGGCATGTTAACCTCCTGTTTTTTTTACTCTTAAAATAAAATTTTCCACCGCTTCTATGACTATTTTGGCTCCTTCCGGAATATCCTCATCGGCAACGGCATTCCACCACTCACCATGCACAAAAACCTTGCCTTCAGTGGAGGTGATTTTTGTTTTGGCGATTCCGGTTTCACCTTTGAGCCCCTCCCTGCCGGTCTCCGTTTTTTGCTGAAATGCTTTATAAACCTTATAGCCAAGGAACAGGAAAATTCCACCGAAAGCCAGAGCTGTAAGTATAATAAATGTCATGGATGGCCTCATTTCAGGGATTGGTACTTTTTTTATTAGGATAACTGAACCAAGAACAAAGGAGATCACTCCTCCGATCCCGAACATACCAAACCCCTGGATTTTGATTTCGGCAATAAAAAACCCGATTGATAGGAATATAAGGAGAAGTCCGATGTAATTGACGGGTAAAACCTGGAAGGCCATAAATGCCAGTATCAGGAAGATGGCTCCCAGGACTCCAGGAATAATAATGCCCGGGTGTGTATTATGGCAAGTGTGGGGTTTGAGATGGTACGGAGAAATTTTTGCCTGCCGGTCATGAGGATCGGAATAATGGTTTCCCCAGCCAGGTCAAGTTTTACTTTATTGCCACCCAGTCTTACAATTTCTTTTCCATCCAGTTCCTGGATCAATCCTCGGATGTCTTTGACGATCAGTTCGATCAGGTTATTCTGCAGACACTCTTCTGCGGTATAGGATTTACTTTTACGCACAGCGTCTTCTGAAAGCTGCAGGTTTCGATTTCTGCTCTTAGCCAGAGATTTGGCGTATGAAGCGGCATCATTGGTGACTTTTTCCTCCATTACATCCTTTTTATTCTCACCCTTGCCATCCTCTTGCTTAGAAGCTACGGGTAAAACAGAAACAGGATGGGCCGCTCCCATATTGGTGCCGGGTGCCATAGCAGCAATATCAGCGGCGATAGTAATTAAAAATCCGGCTGAAGCGGCTCTGGCTCCCATTGGAGTTACGTAAACCGCAACTGGAGTGGGGGAGTTCATAATCTCTTTGATGATAGCTCTCATCGAGGTGCCAAATCCTCCGGGAGTGTCTATTTCGATGATTATAAGGCGGGCGGCGGCATCCCTTTTTACTTCTTGAAAAGCTTTGCTGATGTACTCTTCAGTGATGGAGTCAATGGGTCCTGTTATTTGCAGTTTATAGATACTTGCTGTTAAAATTAAAGGGAAACATAGCACACATATAATAATAAAACGCTTCATAATTAAATATTATAGAAGAAAAAGAAATAAAATTCAACTTGACTTGATCAAACGGAAGGATTAGAAAACCGGGTGGTTTACAAAGAGGTCGGGGTATTCCTGTACCAGGGTTTCAATTAAAAATTCCTCAACCTCAGTTCTGGAATTCCTGCCGGTGAGCCTGGCTATAATTTTTTTTAAACGATGTTGATGCACACTGGTAAAAGCCCGTTTTACGCCGGCAATAGCAAGGGGATTCATTGAAAAGTTTGTGTATCCCATCCCCAATAACATTAAAGCGGTGAGAGGATGACTGGCTGTCTCTCCGCACACCACCACCTCTTTGCCAATTTTATTGATCTCCCGATAGATTTCAAAAAGAACCTCCACTACGGCTGGATGGAAGGGATTAAATAGATATGAGACCGAGCTATTGTTGCGATCAACTGCCAGTAAATATTGAATCAGGTCATTGGTACCAATGGAGAAGAAGTCGATTTCATCTTTAAGGTATTTGATCAGTTTTACTGTACCGGGTATTTCAATCATTATGCCAACTTCAATCTTTTTGTTCGGCAATTGTCTGGCAAGTTTTAATTCCTCTTTGGCTTCCTCAATAATACGCTTGATAGCAAATACTTCTTCAATTTCGGTTATCATGGGGAAGAGGATCTTGATATTTCCACTTTCATTGGCCCGTAAAATTGATTTAATTTGAATGTCAAATAAATCTCGTTTTTTCAAAAATAAACGGACAGCCATGGTTCCGAGTGCGGGATTGGCCTCAATGTCTCCTTGAAGGTAGTCATAGTTCTTATCCCTGCCGATATCAAATGTGCGTATTACCACATGGTTAGGAAAAATCTTTTGGGCAATATTTTTGTAAATCATGTATTGTTCTTTTTCCGACATAACCACAGCAGCATCACTGAACAGGAACTCGGTTCTGAATAATCCCACGCCTTTGGCTCCATGGGATTCCACTATTTCACTCTCAAAGGCAAGTTCAATGTTGGCAGAGAGGTTAAATCTCACGTTATCTTTGGTTAGATCTGGTAACTTGATTACCTCCCTCAGTCTCTCTTTATGAAATTGATACCTCTCCTTTTTGGTAGAGGCCTTGGTTATAATGGATTTGGATGGGTTAACAGTAACTTCACCGTTCAATCCATCAACGATGAGAGTGTCATCATTGTTGATCAGTTTGCTGGCGTCTCGGGTTTGCAAAATGGTGGGAATTTCTAAGGTTCTGGCCAGGATAACAGTATGAGATGTTTCACCCCCCTCATCCATGACCAGGCCCAGTAGTTTGCCCCGGGACATCAGGTTGGCGCCTACTGATGGGGGGATATCATCGGCTACCAGAATGACATTTTCAATGTCTGTAACACCTTCTTTTCTCCCCTTTTGCAGGTTGTCCAGAATTCG
>CBFDCH010000518.1:0-2788 GCA_965603235.1 uncultured bacterium
CAATTGGCCCGGGTATTTGTTGGTAAAACGAAGCTTGATTTCCTGATAACCAGTCTTAACCGGCCGTCCCGACGGATAGGGCCCGTTCAGAATCAATGACGCTTTGGCCCAGGGCCCCTGGTGGGCATTAAAATGGATCCCTTTGATAATACCACCGCCACTGCTTTGTGAACGGCGGGCCAGCGGAGACTGGATCTCCAATTGGGTCTGGTCCGGCTGATTGATTATATTGGGATTGTGCTGATTCAGGATACGCATAAACATGGTGGGATTGGCGGTTTGGGATGTGTAGATCAATGACAGGCCGGTGTTGCCACCGCTCACATTAATGCCGGGAATGGAAAAATCGTTCATCAGCGTACCGCTATTGGTGTCAATGGAAGAACCGGCACACTCCGGACAATTGGGAAAGGGCCCGAATTGCATATCCGGTGTACCGTCCTTTTTATCCACCACATAGGGGATGTTGATATCACAAGCGCTGAAATGGTTGACCTGCGCTTCCAGCCAATGGCCGTCAGCCGAAATCTTGGCCATACCCGATTCCGCCACCCATTTTAGGGTATCCTCATCCCAGAAAGCATAGGGAATTTCTGTACCTGCGGCAAAGCCCCAGGTGTTTTTCACGCGGATGGTTACATCCTGGGAAAAGGCGGTATGGTCGGGCCCGAAATCAGCGCAAAAGAGAAAACCTATGGGATGCTCCAGGTTATCGGTTACATTTAAACCGCCGGGCAGGGCCTTGGCTGCGGCCAGCCGGGTGGCGCGGATATCCTTGGTTTCAGCCAGGGCTCCAGCCGGAACAATCACCTCCACTGTGCCGTTCGTGTTGCTGTGTGTGCCGCCTGCTGAACCAATAGGCGTTTTCTTGGTGTCATGGGCCGTTAAATAGGCGTCCTCAACCACTCCCTCTTTACCTGTATCCAGATGGAGTTTGCGAAATACCTTGGTAAAACCGGGCTTGGTGATTTTTATCTTGTATGTGCCGCCGGAACCAAAGGCGAGCTGCCAGTTGCCGTTATCATCACTTTGCACCTCTTTCCCCGATGAGGTGATTACAGCCCCGGCCATTGGACCGGAATCCGTCATATTAAACACCTGGCCATATATAATGGTTTTATCCGCATCAGCAATCTTTTCATAGGTAAAGGCAACACTCTGCGAGGCTGTATTGCCTCCCATGTCCGCAACCTCAATACTGATGGTGTTGCTGCCATCCTGCAACTGATCCTCAGAGCTGATTTCCCCACTGATACCTGTACTGGAGACCTGCAGGGTGGAGGTGATATCACTGCCATTGAGCAGCACCCGCGCACTGTCCGGATCTATACCGCTGATGGCATCTGAATAGGAGACATCCACTGCTACAGGCAACTCCTTGTATGTTTGGTTGTTCTGCGGTGAGGTTATGGTGATTGCAGGCGGTGTATTGTCCACCAGGCGCACCACAGTGCGGGTCTGTATCGCCTTGTTGCCACCGCAGTCTTCCGCCGCATAGGAAAAGGTGTTGGTTCCAGGCTGCAGATTTAGGGTGTGGGTAAAGGTATTATCACTGATCTCAATGGCTTCATTATTGATGATGAGGCTTGTGGCACCGGTAACTGTACCATTGCTGCCAATGGCGGCTGCCGAGGTCTGCAAATTGTCCTGCGGCTGGTCAATGATCAGCGAAGGTGGAACCGTGTCCACCTCAACCGGACCCTGCCACTGATTTATAAATTCACCAAAACGCAGCCTGCCCATGGACTGCATCAGGGTTTTGTGGGCTGAATCCGGCTCACTATAGGTCGTAAACCTAGTACGCACATTAAAATAGTACAATTTTATTTCATAACTCCCGTCTGCAACCGGCTGCCGCAGCCAGTTTTTGCCGTTCCACATGGTGATAAGCTGAGCCTTGCCAGCAGTTGAAAACATGGTTTTGCCCATCATAAAGTAGATAAACTTGTTATCCTTTTTAATGGACAAAAATGTGGATATCATGGACCTGGGTGGCCCGGTAAAAGAGGCGGTCAGCATCATATTGTCCTTGATGCCATCCCCATTGGGAGAAAAACAGGAATCATAAACCACACCATCCAGGGTGACACTGTTCTGGACCGGTGCTTTCCCGGACTCCAGGTTGAGTACAAAAATCATTGAAAACACCAATACAAAAACGGTTCCAATGAAAATTACCTTGCCATTCACATCATCAAACATCTCGCCTCCTTTACTTTCGCGATTCTTTGCTTAAAATTTCTATTTTTTACTGAATTTTCCTTTTGCTTTTTTTGCTACTTTTCCACGACTTTAATTCTATTTTCCGCCCGGTGCCCATAAAATAGGCCTCCATGTCGCTGCGGCTGATTTCAGGCATGCGCAGGATACGTGGTGTGATACTTAACAAAATGTCGGTGCGCTCCTTTAATTTGCTGCGCGAGGAAAAGATCTCCTTGATCAGGGGGATTCTGCTGAGCAGCGGCACACCATCGGTGCTTCCCGTGGTACTGCCCCGCATCAGGCCGGCAATAATACCCGATTCACCATCCCGCAGACGCAGACTGGTTATCACCTTGCGATTACCTAGGGTGGGCGGAATATTGGTGCCGCCCAGATCTGTAACATAGGTGAGCTCAAAGGTCAGGCTAAGGGTAACCTCGCGGTTGTGGTGGATGACCGGTGTAATGTCAAGGGAGATGCCCACATCCCGCAAATCAAAGGAGGTAATGGCCTGTTGGTCCGGTCCCCCCTGGGACACAGGAACAAAGGTGGTTCTGGGTATGGGCCGCTTCTCCCCCAACTTTAT
>CBFDCH010000519.1:0-2785 GCA_965603235.1 uncultured bacterium
CAAATATTTTGGAAAATTCAAGACTGGCGCCCCTTTCAGAGGCTATAAACCGCCAAGTTATAATTAAAATATAGATCCTTGATTTTAGTTTTAGTTTCTGCTATTTTTTAAGCATCAGAGGAGGATCAATGAATTTCAATTTTAAAGATTTTTCAACCTTTAAGTTTTTTATTACCCCTGTTTTCATGCAGATCATTTTCTGGATTGGTGTCGGTGTTATCGCGGTTTATTCAATTCGATGGATGACACTTGGGGGTTCTTTTGTACTCTACGGTTTCATTCAACTTCTTGTGGGTCCGATTTTCTGGCGGGTTCTGTGTGAGTCCCTGATGATTCTATTCAGGATGCATGACAACATCGAGGAAATCAACCGGAAGAAATAGATAATCACTCCAGAGTTATCCTTTTTTAATTGATTTGTGCCTCAATATATGATATAAATTTATTTACTCAAAATGGGGCTGTGGCGCAGCTGGGAGCGCGTCTGAATGGCATTCAGAAGGTCGAGGGTTCGATCCCCTTCAGCTCCAATTTAACCTCTTCAATCGGCATTTCATAATTAGAGAGACAAAGGATCCACACCCTTAATTCATAAAGCCAATTTTTCTGCTGAGGGTAGGTTCAGAATTTTACCTTTTTTTGGTTAAGAATTGTTTGGTTGCTTTGCAGGTCCTTAACTTCTACAAAAAGCAAATGTTTTCCATTCAGCTTCTTTCTCAGTGGCAGGGCAATCCTTATGGTTTGGAGCTTAAGCAATATCTCCGGGTCTTCATGAAAGGTTTTTTCTTCTTTCAATTGATGAACTTTTTTGTTTTTAGAATAAAATTTGATGGTAATTAGAAATTTGGCTGCCATCTGCTGATCCCGTTCGATAAATGCAACAAATTTTATAGGGATTTCCAGGATTATCTGATCCTCATGAACCTTGAAATTCAATTTATGCTGGCCCGGCAGCGACTCGGTGTTGCCGCTGACATAAAATAATTTCATGTCTTCAAGAGCATCAACCAATATCTGGTCAGCATATTTTAATTGATAATCATTGAGGCCCGATTTTTTAAAGTAGATCGGAAGACGGTACCTGTAATAGGTCCAGGCCTCGTTCTGGTATTGTTTACTGGTTCTGTTCCGTTGTCCTTCCCATTGAGTACTCTCACTTCCTATCCCCGAATAAAAAACTACCCGGTCTGGTGGACCTAAAACTAGAAATATACGTCCCCTGTCCGTATCCCAGCCAAGATTTCTGGAAGATTTGGAACGCCAAAACCAGGTGTTGGCATAGTTAATCCGTTTCTGAATCTCTATCAGAAATTCATTTTCTGTTGTGGTGGGATTGGGATCTCTTCGGGACCAGAAACCCTTGATGAATTCCTGTTTGTCCCCCTTTTCTATGAGACGCTTATAAAGTTCCTTCTCCTGTTTTACCATGAACAGCCGCGCCAGATCGTAAAAGGCATCGCTGCTGGAATCATTTTTTACATTGGCCTCATTACTCAAAGGGAAAATAAATGGTGTCATCATTAAAAAAATCAACAATGCTTTCACTATCTCAGCTCTCCTCATGGTTGGATATCGATGAATTCTAAGCAATATTTATGCCAGGGATGAGCCGCTAAAGTGTTTGCTTTTAATGACGGTTGTAACTTTATTGCACCAATCCGGATGGCGGAAATCATAAAAAAAATGGACGAATAGCTGCCTGCGGATATTTTATAAGGAGGTATAAAGCAGGAAAGGCGGCAGCGCTGCCGCCTTTCCTGCCGGTTAGATGTTTAAATTTTATCTTGTTTAAAGGTTTATAGTTACCGCAATACTCGGCACCAGTATATTCATGCCGTAGGTCCCAGGCATTGGAGCTGTAAGGGGTGAGGTTCTTTCCTTGCCCATCAGGTACTCAACACAAAAATCGAAGCGGATGGAACCGGAACTATAGCCGCCACCGAAGCAGATAACCTGATAAGTATGCTGAGGCAGCAGGATATTGAGGGTGTTCTCCGGAGCAACAGTTGGGTCAGAATAATAGCCGGCACGCAGGGCAAGACTCTCGCTCACTTGATACTGTGCGCCAAAACGAATCTGTACTGCATCTTCCCACTGCAGGTCAAAAGCATTTTGGAATCCTGCACCATAGACCGGGATTTGTTTGGCCATCTCCCAGCTTGCGTCATAGGTAATGGGGATCTCGTCAAACTTTTGCCAATTGGTGTATTGAGCGTCAACACAAATGGTCAACTTGTCAGTTGCATTCCAGGCTACACCAACTCCAAACCACAGTGGCCAGGTGGCTTCCCTCTCCGCCTCTGATGAGGTGGCCAGGCCGAGAAGTGCGGCTCCAGCCATTTCCGCATCACCGGAAAGTTTAATCTTGGTGGGAAGTTTAAATGTAGCGCCGAAACTCAAATTTTCCGTGGGTTTGAACATGACGCCGAGAGTGGCACCAAAACCGGTTCCGGATAGTTCTTCACTATATTGTCCGATGCCCGGTTTTTTTATATTCAACAGGCCATAGTTGAAGTTGAGGGTGAGTCCCACTGACAATTGATCGGAAACCTTATAGGCAATCACCGGAGAGACGGTGATAACGCCCAGATAACTTTCCCATTCCAGTGCGGCCGGCGGCTGCAGGAAATTTTGCAGGTCACTGCCGGTATAGGTTGCGCCCAATCCGGAGGGCACATAGGCAGCTATGCCTACGACCAGTTTTTCCGACAAAGGATGATAGTATGCTACCGCCCCGGAGAGATAGGTTTTACTCTCTGTTTCAGCCGTGATGCCATAAACGTCC
>CBFDCH010000520.1:0-2771 GCA_965603235.1 uncultured bacterium
GAGGCTCCCCGATCAGATCGGATCTTATGAGGTGAAAACAGAGATATATGAAGGCGAGACCAAGGTGGATGAGATTGCCTTGACCTTTGATGTGGCTCAGGTAGTAATGAACCGGATCGATGTGTTGATCACAATGCTTGATAACGTGGAGGTGTCTGGTAAAGATGCTACCAATGTGAATAAAGCCAGGACCCATTTGCAGAACGCCAGTAGCCGTGCTGGTGACGGCTTGGCCGTACAATTGCTGAACCTGGCAGATACAATAAAAGCTGCCGGATATCTGGGAGATGTTGTAAATACCAATGTCACCCAGATCAGGCTGCAGGTAGTCAATCTGGTCAAGTTCTACAGCCGCAACATCTATGAGGCCCTGATCCAGCTGTCACCTCTGCTGAGGAACCTGCAATTAAAGACCATGGTTGAGGTACAATAAGCACCTCCAATTAAGTTGCCGCTATTTCTGCTGCGAATTAGGGATTTCGTCTGGGAATTTGCAAAAAAAGGGCAAATATATTACAATTTTAGCGCTATAAATGGAGTAAGAGAGATATGAATAAATATATGAGATTTTATGTGTTGGTGATTTTGGGTGCCTTTTTGACAGCTTGCACCGCCGGCCGGCTCAGTTTTCAGCAGGCGGAAAAATTCCATCAGGAAGAGAAGTACATCGAAGCGGTCAATCAATATATGAAGGCGGTCAAGCAAAATCCCAACGAAGCAAGGTACCGTTTAAAGTTGATCGAGGCCATGCTCGAAGCGTCAAACTATTTCTACCGCCTGGCTCTTGCCCACAAAAAAAATAATAAGATGCAGCTGGCAGTACTGGAGTTGAACCGGGCCCTGGAATACAATCCCTCCAACAACCTTGCCAAGCTGGAGAAGCGGGCAATTCTAAAGGCATTGGAAGGGCCCCAGGTTGATGTGGAGAAGACCTGGATCCAGCAGATTAAGGAAAAAACCTCGCTGGAAATGGTCTTTTTTGAAAAAAAAGATGAAGCCAAGATGAATCTGATTTTTACCAAAAAGGTGCCACTGATAGAAATCTTTAACTCCATGGCCAATACCTTTAAGATCAATATCATATTTGACCGGCAATTTAAGGATAAGCGAATGGCGTTGCGGCTCGAGGACGTAACCCTCTCCCAGGCCCTGGAGCGGATCTGCCTGTTGGAGAAGCTTTTTTACAAGGTGCTGGATGAGAAATCGATAATCATAATTCCCGATTCACCGGCCAAGCGTAAACTCTATGATGAGCAGATTATTAAGAACTACTACCTATCCAATATCAGTGCCGCCGATTGTGTCAAGCTGATAACCAAACTGGCCAAGGTAAAGAACATTGTGGCCGATCAAAACCACAACACCATTACAGTGCGTGATATACCGGAAAAGGTGGCATTGGTTGAGCGATTGATTGGTTTTTACGATAAACGAAAACCTGAAGTTTTAATCAAGGTGGACATCATGGAGGTTAATAAGGACCGCCTGGCAGAGTTTGGCATTGAATTCAGCCAGTACCAGGTGACCCAATCCCTGGCCGGCACCGGCGACAGCGGCACTATCAAGGGCAACCGCTTCTATTATCTTAATTCTTCTGATTTCAGTTTTTCCGTTCCAACGGTGATCTACAAATTGCTGGAGAGTGACAGTGATTCCAGAGTCATTGCCCGTCCCCAGGTGAGGGGCGAGGATGGTCAAAAAATAAATATTAAATTGGGAGATAAAGTACCCTTTCCCCGGACTAGTTTTATCCCTTTTGCCACCGGTGGAGCTGAGCAGCAGCCGATTACCTCCTATGATCTGCAGGATGTGGGTATTGAGGTGACCATCACTCCCTGGGTCCATCACAATGCCGAGGTTGGCCTGGAACTCGATTTTAAACTGACCTTTATTACTTCTCCCGGCACAAGTACCCTGCCCCCCACCATTGGCAACCGCTCAGTTAAAACCAAAATCCGGCTCAGTGACGGTGAAACCGGGATTATTGCCGGTTTGCTGCGCGATTCGGAACGTTATTCAAAGAAGGGTTTTCCCGGCTTAAGCCGCATTCCTATTTTGGGCAGCATTTTCTCCTCCAACCGCCGCCAGGTCACTCAGACGGATATTATCCTGAGAGTTACCCCCTACATCATGCGCATGCCTGATATCAGGGAGCGGGATCTCACCCCCATTGAATCTGGTACTGAAAATAATATTGGCATAAAAATGGGCTGGCAATTAAAGGGCAAGGGAATAAAAAAGGTGGATAAAAAGGGGAAGAAAAAGTGAAACGTATATATATAGCAGTATTATTGGTAATGCTTCTGGCCCATTTTTCCTGCAAAAAGGTGCCCTTTTTTGCCACTGAAGGCGCCACATTAATTATTTCTGCGGACAAGTCCTACCTGAAAACCGGGGGCGACCGAGCTCAAATTACCATCATTGGTTTTAATGCTGAAGGGGAAGCGATCCACGATCATACCCAGGTGATTTTACAGGCCACGCTGGGACAATTAAAGCCGGTAGAGGTGGAGTTGATGAATGGCCGGGGCACGGTGGAGTTCCATTCCGGTGAGCAAAGCGGGGTGGCGGAAATTACGGCCCGTTCCGGCAATGTGGAAGCCACTCCCACTCCTTTGCAGATTACCATTGGCAGCGCTGCCCTGGAAACCCTGACCATATCCGCCAGCCCCTCCTCTTTTATTGCAGGGGGCGGCCGCTCCCATATCATGGCCTATGCTTTTGATGCCTCCGGCAACCTTCTTGCGGATATTCCCGAAATTTTATCTGCC
>CBFDCH010000521.1:0-2768 GCA_965603235.1 uncultured bacterium
TTAGATTGACAAACCACCAATTTGATACTATATAATTGGCAATGAATAATTTGAGAGAAGCAAAACTGATCGGGATTATCATGGACCCGGTCTCCAAAACTCCAGTGATGATTCTCAAGCCACTCAAAGATAGAAAAATAATTCCAATCTGGATCGGCACCCCTGAGGCAAATGCGATTACCATGGAATTGGAGAATATTGCCACTCCCCGTCCCATGACCCATGACTTAATCACAAACATACTTGAATTTCTGGATGTGAATCTGGAAAAAGTGGTGATTACGGATATTGTTGAAAATACCTACTATGCAGAGCTCCATCTGAAACGACAGGAAATGGACGTTGTGATTGATTCGAGACCATCTGATGCCATTGCCCTGGCTGTCAAAAACAGTGTTAAAATATTTATATCTGATTCAGTTTATAATAATTGCATCATGGCCGATTACTTTCCAAGTTTTATTCAAAATGAAGAACGGTTGGAAAAGTGGTTCGATTCTTTGCTTCCTGAAGATTTTGGTAATGTTGAACAATAAATTATATTCACTCCAATATCATCCCCGGTTTTATTGAAAAGAATTTCTCTAGGACCTGCTGAAGATGGGATTGGCCAGAATCTGTTGAATGAATTGACGTGAATCGGATAGTGATTTTATATAATCACCGGGAAAATTAATGGTTGGAATTTGCAGTTGAAGGTTTTCATGGACAAAAATTATCAATGACTTTTTGCCTGTTAGGATTTTGAACTCTTTGCCACTGATGTCGTTGGAGAAGAATTCGCTTTTGCTGAATTCAAGGAACTGAGGAGAATCTTTGCCAAATTTCATAATGTTTATCGCTGTTAAAATGAGTTTGGCTTGAGTTCGTACGATTAAGAGAGAGGCTGAAAGGTGGGAGATTCGTGATAGGATAGGGTTGTTCCTCAATTTGTTTTCCCTGGCGAAATCACTGATGTAAATTGATTTGTCGTGTAAGTTCCGTATATATTGCAAGCCGGTCAGTAACTTTTTATATGGTATGAAACCGGTCTTGTAAAAGTATTTGTTCCTGGAAAAAAAATGTTTCCAGAATTCTATTTTTTTAACGTAATAATAAGATGTTTTATTATATCCGAATATTTCATCCATGTGAGAGTAGGTGTGAACCAGATGGAGGAAATCACGATACAGCAACTTATCAAGGTCTAATTTCGCTATTATTTTTATTAAGATGGATTCGATCTCAGCAACAACCGGGACATTCAGATTAATATCACTATCAAAGGCCTCAACGATTACAAGATCCGGTCGCCGGCTAAGCCAGGGGAATTCGGATATGGTTTGCAGCAGTTTTGCCGCAGATAATTTTTGCCTGGCAAGGGTAATTATGGGGATAATCTCCTGCAGGGTGTCATGGAAATTGGTGAGAGCTGCTTTGGCTGTGGTTATCTGAACGGAGGATGTATATAAATCAAGGCAAAAATACAAGTAGTTATTTAATTGTGCCAGCGCTTCCCGCCACTTTCCTGCGGCAATGTCTCCCCGAGCCATCACGCAAATCATCTGGGTATAAATTTTTACCATATCCAGGTTCAGGTTTTGGCTGTTGTTGGATAGTGGTAACGGATTTAATAATGAAAAACTGCGGCTTTGGAACAGGTCCTCAAAACGGAAAAGAGAACCGTATGTTTGCATGATTACTTTGATAGCCGTTAAATCCAGGTCCTTCTGAAGGTTAAAAAATTGTTTCATGCTTGCGGTTTTGGCATGATTCAGAATTTGCTGAATATAGCGGTTTGACTCCTGCTGGCTCATCTGGGTGTCGGTGGAAGTTATGTTTGTTCTTAGAGGAAATGTTTTGGCGAAAATGGTCCAGGCATTTGCTTCTTTTAAAGCCGATGTCTCTTTAACCCAGTCTTTTTTAATAGGAAATAGATTTTTGTAGTAGGTGTTGTATTCTGCTTTGATCTGGTCTACCTGGACATCATAATATGCATCTGTAACTAAACTTGATACAGATATTAATCCATATAAAATTAACAGTACAAAAACGAACTGGTAACTAAATTTTAAAGCCTTGTAGGTTACTTTTTTAGAGTTGCTTGTTGCTCGAGATGACTCACAAGCCTCTGCTCTTTTTTTACGTTTTTTACCTGTGATATTCGCTTGACCGGTGTGCACATGGTCCAATTTTCTATTCAATTCATCAATGGACTGAAAGCGGTCTTGCGGATCTTTTGCCATACATTTTTCAATAATTTTGCTCAATTGATCCGGAATGAGCGGATTTATTTGACGGGTGGTGGGGACTGGTTCATTTACGTGTTTATAGAGAAGGCTGTTATAATCTTCGGCAATAAAAGGGAGTTCACCTGCGACCATTTGGAACATGATAACACCAAGGGCATATATGTCAGAGCGTTCATCCGCCTTCTCGCCTTTTATCTGTTCCGGTGACATGATATCCGGAGTTCCGATTATAACACCGGGCTCAGTGGTGTGGCTTGTTTGGCGTAAAGAGCGGGCAATTCCAAAATCGAGAACGTAAACTTTGCCTTTTTTATCAATCATGATGTTTTGCGGTTTCAGATCCCGGTGAACAATACCCTTTGCATGGGCGGCTGATAATGCACAACCAATCTGTTTGGCGAGATCAACACTTTTATCTATACCCAATGGGCCAACCGATTCAACGATTTCATTTAAGCTGTTGCCGTTGATATAATTCATGGAAATGTATTTAATCTCATCAATCTCGCCCAAATCGTGGATTCGAATCACATTATC
>CBFDCH010000522.1:0-2768 GCA_965603235.1 uncultured bacterium
CATTAAAAGCGGTATCTCGGTAACCATAGAGGGGGATGAAGACTATGATGTTTGTGCAGACGGAGAAACTGTTGGCAAGTTGCCGGCCAGGTGTGAGATTATGGGAAAAAAAATTAAAGTCATAGTACCGGCCCACCGGGAATCATAATTATTCGAATGCCATTCAGGCCAGATATGCCCAGTTTTGAATTTTTTTTCTTTATGGGGTAAAATTCCCTAGATATTTAAAAAAAATGAAAAGAAAAATGGATCTAAAAACAGGAGAAATCCATAACCTTTGCATCAATTTGGAGTATCTTGATGAACGCTGAACAGGTTTTTATTGTGGAAAAATTTGCACCCTGCCCCAAGTGCCGCTGTTACTCTCTTGAAATCGTTAAAAGTGGAAAACAGAGGAAAAAGGAGATCTCCGGAAGGATCTGGTTTTCCTGCGACAATTGCGGCTATCGATTCTCAGCCCGAATCGCCAGGATTGATGACACACTAAAAACAATCGCCTTACGCGACCGAACTTTTATAATAAAAAACATCACCTTTGCCGCCTTGGCTGCAGCGGTACTGATATTCCTGGCCATCAAGTTTCCTGTTTGGAAAGGGACCTCTGCTGCAAAGCCTGCGGTTGTCGAGCAAAAACAACCAGTGGTAATCAAGACTGAGAAGGAAAAAGGGATCCCCGCCAAAAAGCCTAAAACAAGGAGAAGGGCCAAACAGCCGGTTGTGAAACAACAATACAAACCACAAGCAATACAGCAGCAACCGAAGATATCCGAAAGTAACAAAAATTCAGCGGCAGAGAAAAGTGATACGGCCAAAACCAAATCCCTGTCCATGGAGATTACTCCCAAGAGAGAGGATGTCAAAGCAAAGACTCCCCTTAAGGAAAGTACCATTGAGCCAACGTCGACAAAAATATTTGACCTTTCATATATGAAAGTGAGACGGACCTATCCAGACAATTCCGATCCCAGTCACCGCTGGTTTTTTAATAAACGAACCGTGGTTATAAAACGAAGCAGCGAGCAGAGGGTATTTATTGCCGGTGACGATAGGGGACGAAGGGGATGGGCTGTTGATGATGAAATACGTATCAATGGCCAGCGCGTTAAGGGCTTTTCCGAGGAAATAACTGAAATAGGCTTTATCCCCCCGGCCGCGAAAATCCCTCCCCATGATATTACAGCCCTGGTACCTGCTGGTGTTGAGGTTACCCTGGATATCCGCCTGGTTGATTACGGCATCTTCTGGGGAAATACCACTATATACATTGTAGTAAAGTAGGGGCGTACGAGATTAGAAATCGTCGTATAATATAGCTTAATATGGGTACACACAATCACCATCATCATCACAATAGTGAAAAAAATATTAAGACCGCCTTTTTTCTGAATTTATCCTTTACAGTGGTTGAAATTGCCGGGAGTCTGCTGACCAATAGTATGGCGGTGTTGGCCGATGCCCTGCATGATCTTGGCGACAGCTTTACCCTGGGTATTAACTGGTACCTGGAGAGAGTTTCAAAACGGGCCAGGAGCCGGACTTTTACTTTTGGCTATAAGCGTTTTTCCCTGTTGGGAGCATTGATCAGTGCGGTTGTTTTGCTGGTTGGCTCGCTCTTTATCCTGTTGGAAGCGATTCCGCGGATATTATCCCCTCCTCAGGTTAAGGCCGAAGGTATGATTATCCTCGCTGTTCTGGGAGTCGGAATCAATGGATTGGCAGCCTGGCGCCTGAAAGGGGGCAAAAAAATCAGTGAGCGGGTGGTAATGCTCCACTTATTGGAAGACGTGCTGGGCTGGGTTGCCATTCTACTGGCCAGTATTGTGATGCTCTTTGTTGATTGGTTTTTCCTGGATCCCTTGCTATCCATATTAATCACCCTATACATACTCTGGCGGTTGTTGAAAAATCTGAAACAAACTCTAAAAATATTCCTGCAATCTGTGCCGGAAGACATTGATATATCAAAAATTCTCCGGGAAATCCGGGCCATTGACGGAGTCAAAACCACTCATGACGAACATCTCTGGTCAATGGACGGGCAGTATAATGTGCTGACTATCCATGTGGTGGTTGAGCAGCATGTCTCGGAAGAGAGCATCAAAACGGTTAAAAAAGAGTGCCGCGACAAGATGGATGCAAATCAAATTCACCATGTGACTATTGAAATTGAGAGAGAAACAGAAGAGTGCCAGTTGAGTGAATGCAGTCCGGAAAAGGTATGACTTATTTTCTTATTGTCAACACAGGGCACGGCGCAACACTAAACACTTTTTCGGTGTTGCTGCCCAGGAAAAAATGTTCCAGGTCATTCATACCCCGGGCCGGCATAATGATCAGATCAATATCATTCTCATCCGCATACTTTTTTATCTGTTTATTGACAGACCCTTCGGCAACAGAGTAGGTGGCTTCGCTATCGGCCAGTCCGCCCAGCTCATGAAGGTTTTTCAGGATATGATCCTTCAGAGCGGGATTCTCTTTTAAAATTGGATTGGAGCTTATATTGTAAAATTCGGGATGAGATTCCATTTCCACCACGTGCAAGAAGGATAATTGGGCTGCAAATTCTTTGGCTATCTTTTTGGCTTTTTCAACCGCAAATGAAGAGTGTTTGGAAAAATCGACCGGCACCAGTATCTTGTTTATCTTAAACCGGGAAAGATCTTTATGTACTGTGATTACCGGAATGGGGGAGAAGCGCACCACTTTTCCAGCCACACTGCCGGAAAACCAGCGTGAAATCCCGGTTCTGCCATGTGTGCCCATGA
>CBFDCH010000523.1:0-2727 GCA_965603235.1 uncultured bacterium
CATGTATGAATCTTACTCATGTCTCCTCCTACCGGTAATACCTATCATATCGGCCAATTTTTGTCAATTGGCCGACCGTTAGAGTTCCGGCCATATATCCCATTTCCAGAGGATATTGGCATGGCGGTCTTCAGGAGATTTGCGTCCAAACACAGTTCCCAGGTATAATTGTTCACCATCACTGCGTAAGTGGACAATCCCCTGAATGGCCTTCTCATAGAGCTGTCCCTTACCCTTAACCGTTTTTTTCATTTCACGCCTGGTTAGTGAGCGAAAGCAGGCAGCCAGCTCCGTGGCGAACACCGCTGGTTTTTCTATCATTGAATGACGGGTGACAGTACCCATCAATACTGCCCGTGGATGGCCATGAACATCCAGCCTGTCATCACCGGATGAGATAACAGCTGATTCCGGTTTCACAGTTTTCAGAAACGGCAGCGAAAAATCCTGGCTGCCGTGGTGAGCAGCCTTGTAAACCCTGGCTCCCAGAATGGAAGCAGGATCCTGGCCCTGTGCCTGGTAATGCTTGATGATGTCATCCATTGATTTTGTGTTTAAATCTCCGGTCAGCAGAATGCGCTGGGGATTATCCCGGCTGCCATGTTCCACCATCAGAACAATGGAGTTACCGTTTACGGTTTTGCCGACATCACCATAGTAGGGATAGTAAATTTTGTCACCATCTTCTTGAGCAAACGGCCATAACACCTTGATGCGTAAAGGTTTGGCCGGGTCATTAAAGGGTGGCAGAATTTTGTCAGCTGCCTCCAAACGCTTGAAAACAAAACCGCCCTGGGGTTGGTCGATCCGTTTCTTCCACCGTTCTTGCTCTTCCATTTTGGCAATTATTTCAGGCAGGTTTTCTTTGGCCCTGTTTACGGCATCCGCAACATCTTTCATTAGAGGACTGAGTTCGGGTTGAACCTCACTTGTTACCTGATCGACCAGGCCAAAGACCTTTTTATTTGCAACAGGACCCGGATCAACCGATCCTTTTTTACGCCGGATCAAACCATTGTGATAAAACCGCTTGATCGCGATTTTAGGATCCTCAAGGATTTTTATCAAACCCCTGGTATGATCTTCATCGGAATGAGTGGCTACCACGGCTTCAAAATCGATATAGTTCTCTTTCTCTTTCAGGTTGTATTTGGTTCTGATAAAATTATAGGCATCTTCATTCTGACCGCCATCAATCAATATACGGCGGTCATCCGGTGTTTGAATAAGGATGGCATCTCCCTGGCTTACATCAATAAAATAAACTTCCAAAAGGCGTTGCCATGACAAATCACCTCTCTTAACATACCCCTTGCCGCCGCGATAACGGACGAAGATCCTCCCCTGCTCCGGGATCTCCTCATCCAGAATTTTCATCCACTCGCCCATAAAGAGCCTGGCAAGCTTTGTATTACTGCCGGAACGCTCCTTATAAACATTTACCAAAGTATTTTTTGCATACACATAAAGGGGAAACTTTGGATCACGGCTCTCTCCTAAATTAATGTCCGGCATTCTCTCCCTCCTTAAAAAAATTCTCCCAGTACCAATTCTTTTATATAACTATCCAAACACAATTACAACATCTGGCGCAAAAATATTTATGGGAAAGTGTGGAGTCGATACTCCTTGCAAGGATTAGATGCCGAGCAGTCCACCCTTGAAATCTTTACTGGTTTCTTGTACATATATAAGCATTAATCCAGATATTCAGATGCCGGTTCGGTATGACCGAAAAGGGAGAAAATTTTTATGAATAAAAAATGTTTTTTATTGCTGGCAATTGGTGGGCTGGTTTGGTTCAGCGGTAATATCCTGGCCGCAAACACGGAAAAGTATGTGCCGGAAACTGATCCGCTGGTGGTAAAAAAACTGGATCAATGGCAGAATCTAAAATTCGGATTGTTGATGCACTGGGGACCCTATAGCCAGTGGGGAGTGGTGGAATCATGGACCCTTTGCTCAGAAGATGAAGGTTGGTGCCGGCGGAAAACAGACAATTATGAGGAATATAAAAAAGAGTATCAAAATTTACCCCATTCCTTTAATCCCACAAAATTTAATCCGGACAAATGGGCCAAAGCAGCCCAATATGCGGGCATGAAATATGTGGTATTCACCACCAAACACCACGACGGCTTCTGCATGTTTGATTCCAAATATACCAAATATAAGATTACTGATCCCGCCTGTCCCTTTCACACTCATCCCCGGGCCAATATCACCAAGGAGATTTTTCGAGCGTTTAGAAAAAAGGGTCTTTGGACCGGAGTATATTTCTCCAAACCTGACTGGCATCACCCCGATTACTGGTGGCCCAATTTTGCCACCCCTGACCGTAATGTAAACTATAATATAAAAAAATATCCGCAAAAATGGCAGAGTTTTGTAAATTTCACCCACAACCAAATTGATGAGTTGATGACTGAATATGGAAAAGTCGATATCTTATGGCTGGACGGGGGTTGGGTTCAACCCTATTCCGAGAAAAAACTCCGGCAATATCACAATCAAATCGATTTTAAGCAGGTAAATTTGCAGAGCCAGGATATAAATATGGCCTTTTTGGTCAAAAAGGCCAGGCAAAAACAACCGGGGCTGATCGTGGTCGATTGCGCGGTGGCCGGGCCCTTTCAGAATTACCTCACGCCCGAAAACCGCGTCCCGGATGAATTGCTGCCCTATCCGTGGGAATCGTGCATTATCGCCGGCGGCGGCTGGTCCTGG
>CBFDCH010000524.1:0-2715 GCA_965603235.1 uncultured bacterium
ACCCTGCTGCCAAAAATTATCAAAACCAAAATACACCCGGCCGAAATCACCATTTGTCGAGGTCACGAACCACATTTTTGTTTTTGGATTGAACCAGTCTTCATTGTTCCCCGCCAGGATTAACTCTCCTCGTACCACATAAAAAGCAGTGCAGGAGAGGAGCCTGGTACAGGGGATAAAAGCCAGCAGACAAAGTAAGCCGAGAGTGATTTTTTTCCTCATCCTTTTCCCATAAAAAAGTTTTGTGACCGATTCCATTTTTCTGTTTAATTGGCCCTGATCTTTTCAGGAGTGCTGATAATCCTTCACTCAAGTTTTGCCTGAGGTTTTTTGCCACCCATGAGTTTGCAGTTAAAGGTAATCGTATGATCACCCTTTGAAATCCTGAAGGAATCGGGGTCCATTCTCACTTCTTTTACCTCAGTCCAATTGGAATCAAAGATGGTAGCTTTCTCTCCACCTGAATATCTAAAGACCTCTCCCTCTTTCAGATCAGCGGGGAACACGATTTCTTTGTAATTATCAATCTCCATTTTTATATGCTGGAGATTTCCTGAAACCGCTGTAATCAGTAAATTCAGACGTTGCTCCGGGCATGGATTGCTGAAAGCGAAGATTGAGCCAGCGGGCTCTCCAGGTTGTCTGACCTTTTTTTCATGCTTGAATTTGTGAGAGAAAATCTGGTACAAGTTCCATTCACTGTCACTAATGGTTTTAAGCGAGAACTCATTTTTAATAGCTTTCATCCTCTCTTTTTGCTCGCTGGAAAAAAGTTTTAACATTCTGACTCTCTCCCATTCACCGATGCGTTCAAGTATTTTCCCGGCATGTTGATTTTTTTTCAGGATTTCGAAAGAGGTACAAAAAGCATAACCAGCATCAAAAGCCGCGGATCTTGCCAGCATCCATTCAATGTCTTCGATGCTGGTCTCTGCAGTCATTTTAAACCATCCCAGCATTCCCGGCATGAAGTTTCTTTTAAAATACTCCTGATTTTTAATCCGGTAGTCGGTCTGGCTTTCACGGAAACCGGCATACCACGGTTCTCCCCAGTTCATACGCGTATATATATGCCAGAAATAATGGGATGTTCGACTGGCATCGGCAATATAATGTGATTTTATTTCACTCGATAAATGCTTAAACCAGTTCAAAGTAAATAAAATTTCACCATAATTTCCCATGCCCGTGGAACGATTACCCTCCAGGCCATCAAAAGAAATTTGCCGCAATCCGGTTTTATTAAATAGATCTGCAATATTTCTGGATACTTCCAAGCCAAGTTCAGGATTGGTTAGAAAAACCTTATAAGCATGGTCAGCCAATTTACTTATTAGGCTCCCTTTTTGATGGTTTTTTATAGATGTTCCAAAAGCACCGCGCTGACAATTCAAAAGTTTCCATGGCGGTTTTTCCGAGACCTTTTGATAACGGATCAGCTCCCCTTCTATTGATACGGTCCTGAGGTGATTGTTTTTATACTGGTTAAAAAAAACGGGCGATTCAATTGATATTTCAATTGCGTTTTTTGTTATCTCTTTCGTAATCCGGGTGGTACCCACCCTGGCCAGGCGGTTATCCGGAATGGGAGTCACATATGGATCATTGGTGGTAATGAAGTTTGACAATGTGTGCACACCCAGCATGATACCCTCTTTTTTTGCCTGATCCACACAGTGCTTAAGGCTGGCTATTCCTTCAGGGAAATATTTTTTCTTCAAATCAAAGTGCCCCCAATTGTCAAAGGGATCGGGATGATAAAGATACTTTAGCCCGGCCTCTTTGGTGATCTCAAGGGCTTTATCAATATCTTTGACGCCAAACTCAAGAATAATATACGCAGCTGAAGCAGAGGCAGCTATTTTCCCCCATTTCCCATCGATCTCAGGATGGGGCAAGCCTTCAGCAACTTCGATGGAACCAATGGTTTGCAGAGATCTATTTGCCGGGCAGCCAAAAATAGCAATTTTGGAACCAATAATACCTCCATCAGCAAAAGGAATGGCCGTATATTTTTCATGATTCCAGTTTTTAATAATACGTTCCTTATTTCTATTCCGGCAATAGGCCTGCAGGGTGCTGCCAAACTCCGTTGGTTTGGCTCCTTCCACCCGGTAAAGAACATATCGTTTGCCACTCTCACCTAAATCAGATGGATCCTTCTGGTCGAAAATATCAATCTGAGGCATGCAATCATTTTCATTCCAGGGGTAGCCTGCAAGGGTTTTGGCATTGAGGGCCTGAATGCCAATCGCATAATCTTCGCCTCTGACAACACCAATGGTTTCGCCAATAATTTTATTTATCAGTGTTGGGTAGGGCCCCCAGACAATCAGGTCAATGCCATGGGAATTTAATATTGAAACCAGTTCCAGGGTCAAATGGCTTTTCCCGGATTTAAATTTAATTTTAGCCTTGATATTTTTATCATAGGAGAGTGAGATAATGTCTGTTCCTTTCTCGATCTTCGCAGATTCAGGGTGGAGTATCTTATGATCAATTCTTATTGACATCAGGGGGGCTGGGATATTTCCGGGAAGATAGTTCACCCCGGAGTTTTTATCGAAAAATCCGGTTATTTCTCCCTTATTATTTAAAGTTACCCGCAGATCTTGTGTGTTGAATTCCGCAATTGTACTGGTATCTGAACAGGAAATATAAAAAACGGAAAAAAAAATAAGCAAATGGAACACTCGCTTCATCTCATCACTCCAG
>CBFDCH010000525.1:0-2712 GCA_965603235.1 uncultured bacterium
TGCTCTCCTGGTCGGCGGAACAGAATGTCAAACCGGGGGAAATAGATGCCATACTGCCCAGTAAAAATGTTTTTTGTAAAAATTGGCGTCTACTAATATCTGCCATTTTACTCTCCCATAATATTCTGACCGGTTTTTCTTGAATTTTCAACTTTTTTTAGCACATTTGTTTCCTATTTTAATGATTGTTTTAACCAGTGATTTGCATTTATTAATTATTCGGTTTATATATAATTTGACAGTAAAATAAAGACAATAATGAAAAGTGATGGCGAAACATAGCTGAATAAGTTATGTTAATGCCTGGAAGGTGTACTATGAACGAAGATCTTAAGCAAAAAGTATCTTATCTTGAAAAACAGATACAAGAAATGTCGCCTGGGGCATCAAACAGATTGTCCATGGTGGTTTTTTCCGGCGATCTGGATAAAATTCTGGCTGCCCTTATAATTGCTACCGGAGCTGTAGCCATGGGTATGCAGGTGGTATTGTTCTTCACCTTCTGGGCAACCCCGGTCCTGAGAGACCAGGGTAAAAAAGGGAAGGGTAAGAATTTTATGGGCAAAATGTTTGGTTTTATGCTGCCCAAGGGAGCTAAAAAACTAAAGTTGTCCCAGATGAATATGGCTGGCATGGGGACCGCTATGATGAAGCGATTGATGAAGAAGAAAAATGTGGCTTCAGTTGAGCAAATGATGGAGATGGCAGGGCAATTGGGTGTGCAGATAAATATCTGTGAAATGTCAATGGATCTAATGGGTTTTAAGCGGGAAGAGATGATTGATTACCCCAACATGAAATACTGCGGTGTGGCCACATTTATAGCCGACGCCAAGGATAGTAAAATTCAGATGTTTGTTTAATCAACCATTAGGAGGTAGTATGTCTGAAGAAATTAAAGTTGACAAATTTATGGACCTGAAAGGATTACCCTGTCCCATGCCGATTGTTAAAGTGGGTCAGGAGATCGCCAATATTGAGATTGGCCAGGTGATACAAGCAGTGAGCACTGATCCAGGTTCTTTATCAGATTTTCCCGCATGGGCGGCCTCCACTGGCCAAGAGATTATTAAAAGCGAACAAAGTGGTGACGAAATTAATTTTTGGATTAAACGTCTGAAATGAAAACTCAGATGTAGGGGTATTCTATGCTGGATAAATTATTTTATTTTATCATGGTACCTATGGTCTATATTGCCTTTGCCACATTTTTCGTTGGCATTGGCTTCACCCTGATGCGGGTGCTGAGAGCTCCGAGACCGAGCTCAACCGTGCCAATTTTTCCCAAATCCAAAAATAAATTGGCAGCCTTTAATGACACCTTTCTCATGCCCACTATTCGCCGGGACAAACCGGTTTTCTGGGTGTTTTTAATTTTATACCACCTGGCTTTTCTGCTGCTGATCATTGGCCATCTGGACCTGATACCGGGAATTAAATTTATGGACCCATCATCTAAACATATGTTTGGTAACGGGATTGTGGGCCTGGTGGTGACTGTGTCAGCCATATACTTTCTGTGGCGCCGTTTCCGTTCTCCCGTACGAGAGATTTCAGTCAGTGGCGATTATTTAATCCTGTTGTTGTTAATATTGATTTTCCTGACCGGCGGCATAATGAGCTGGTCCAACTCCTGGGGAGCGAGCGGTTTTGTACTGGAAAAATCAGATTTTGCCAATTACATGAAAATTCTGATCAGTTTTTCTTTTGCTGATCCCTATCCTGTCCTTGAAAGTTCCCACTATTTTCATGTGGTCATTCATATATTTCTGGCCAACATATTTCTAATCGTTTTTCCCTTTACCAAGTTTATCCATACCTTTTTTGCCATGATTCTGAACCGGATTAGGAGGGGCTAAATGGAATTAGCTAGCAAGCAGAAATTGATAGAATTGATGGCTGGTAAACTCGACAGCGGCATGCTGCTTTATCTGGATACCTGTGCCCGCTGCGGCATATGTATTGACAAATGTCATGTATTCGCCTCTATTCCGGAGATGCAGAATTCCCCGGTTTTCCGGGGAGAAGTGATGCGCAAACTCTTTCGCCGATATTTTAAAACAGAGGGGAAACTAGCCCCGTTCCTGGGGGAGGTCACAGAGCTGGAGGATGATTTACTGGATAGGGTTTATGAAGCGGCTTTCAGTTGCACGGGCTGTCGGCGCTGTATGGTCTATTGCCCTTTCGGTATTGATACACAGATGATCATGTCCCTGGCCAAAGTATTGTTGATTGGAGCAGGCCGGGAACCGCAAATTCTGACCATGCTGGCCGACATGTCCATTCAGAAGGGGACAACCATTGAAACCACCAAGGATAACTTTGCTCAGGCCATGAAAAATATTGAAAAAGATGTGCTCGAAAGGTGGCAACAGCAGGCAGGCAAGGATGCCATACCCCTGGAAGTTGAGAACGCTGATGTGCTCTATGTGGCATTGGCTGGTAAACATTCTATCATTCCTGCCGCTGCAATTATGAACGCGGCTGGAGAGAATTGGTGTTTGAGTTATTTTGAGGCGGTTAATTTTGGGGCTTTTGTCGGCAATCCTAAAAAAACGAGTGAGATTTCCCAGAGAATTATTGATGAGGCAATACGGTTGAACATTAAGGAAGTGGTCATCTGTGAATGCGGCACAGCCTATCGGGTGATGAAATATATGATGGGTGAGCTTCCCTTTAAGGTGATTAGTTTTGTCGAACTTATGGTCCGAT
>CBFDCH010000526.1:0-2706 GCA_965603235.1 uncultured bacterium
TGCTTCAATATTGCAATCATTGAGATATTGTCAAATTTAGTGTTCTGAGGTTATGCCGCATGCCCAACTCCATCTATAAATTTAATTCCCTCCAACACCAAAGGGATCAGGTTAGAGCTGTGAAGTTTTTGCCATCTTTTTTCCGCAGCCCATGATGGCTCTGAACTTGCTCTTGTTCGTTTTGACCCAGAGACACCGGAGAAAGCAACAAGAGAACTTATTTAACTGAAAAATACTCATTTATCTCTCCGGTTGATTCATTTTAAGTGGTCGAGCAGCATCCGTAACAGCACCAATCTTTGACGCATAGCTTTCCTTATTTGCTATATTTTTATCGGTTACCCAATGAATGTCCAGCAGGCCATCGGTTTTATAACCGGTCCGAAGACAGTTTAGTTCCGAAAGGGTTAAGCTCCAACCTTCAAGCCAAGCCAGGAGTTCATTTTGTTGCTTTTTTGTTCCCCTGAAATGAATTAAGATATCAATATCACTTTTGGGGCCAGCAGTAGCATTCTTGGTGCTCCCAAAAATGTAGAATCCCACGACTCCAAATCGTAACGGATCCAAATGGTTGGCAATTTTTTCTGCCATATACAGCCTCCATTGCCAGAATTCATCACTAGTAGGTGCCTCTGCCTTTTTCGTTTCAAATATTACTTCATTTTTATTTATTGGTTTTGCCAAAATGCCTACCGCTTCATTAAGATCTGCATTCATTAGGACACGAAGAACCCTATTTCCGGTTTCTTTAACCACATCAATTACTCTAATGGTATCAGAGAGATCCGAATAATCAGGCACAAGCTCTGAAAGAAAATTCTCACCAATCCGGAAGAAAGGCTCATTGAAAATCACACCCTCATCATCAGGGTAAAGAGGGAGATAGCGGATTGAGGCTTCAACCAGATCTTGAAAAAAGTGGGTCCCAAAAGAGAGTTCAGGTATATAGTCACCCTGTTTTTTGGCTATTTCAATAAGCATAGCCGTGTTATTTATGTCAGAATATGAAACGTTAACACCGAGTTTTATATCTCCACGGCTACCCCACCGGCCAGGGCCAATGAGTATAAATTGCCTTTTAGGTAATATCTTATTAAGTTTACTAACAGCCTGACCAACCCTTTTAAAATCCTGATAATTTTGGATATCTTTGTAACCATCCGGATTTACATAAACGATGTGGGTTATATTGGGAATGGTACCATTTGATACATAACGGCTGGCAGTAAAAAGAAGGTTTTTTTCCTCTACATCTTTAGGAATCGGCGAAGGCTGTTGTTCCCTGGAATAACTTTGAGGTCGACATTGAAGGAGGTAAAGATTTGTCCCGTCATGAGCGAATTCAATATCCACGGGATTTTTTGTCTCTTTTTCTAACACATTTAAAAGGTTAGCAATTTGTTCAACAAATTTATTTTTATTTATTGTTCCTTCAAAAGTAACAACCAGGTTATCTTTATCAAAATTTATGTTGAAAACAGATGACGGTTGAATAATTTGCTCTTCTTGCACAATTGAGACCATACGATGAATGTTCTTGATTTCATGCCCGTATTTTGACAACAATTCTGAAATCTCTACTGTTTCAAAACTATTGGTCTTAAGATTTATTAGATCAATTTTCTGGGGAGCATATCGGCAAATTTCATCAGGAGTAACATTAACCCGTAAGTTCGGTTTTCCTGGTGCAATTAGTATTGGATAATCATTGGAAACCCTGTCCACTGCACGGGTCCCCAGACCGGGAACCAAACGTATCAGTCCATCTTCCCTATTTATTCTAGCAGACCAGCGAAATTCATTGTTACTAAATGCCACACCGGCAAAATTCGGGAAAAAATAGTCGCCAATTTTTCTTCCTACCACTTCCTGGATCATGATACCCATTTCTTCATGGAAATCCAATAATCCCCGCTCATTTCGATATTCAATTGGATCAGGAGCAAAAGTTGAAGCGTAAATTTCGACGATTGCATCTTTCAACTGTTCAAGTCTTGCTTTTTTACTTCCGCGGTTGGCAAGAAAAAGGCTCTTATATTTTCCCGAAAAGGCTGTACCAAGACTATCCTCTAACAGACTGGAACTCCGGACAATAATCGGATGGTTACCGAAGTCCTCAAGGGCCAGCAACAGACCCTTTTCCAGCTCTGGAGGAAAAGGAGAATTTTTGAAAATCTGTATTATATTTGGGTATTCTACCTGAATTTCATCAATTTCTTTATACTTCTGTTCAAGGATATCCTCAAGATTGTTGTAATGTAAAAAACTAGTTTGTCCATCCGAGGTTACATACCAGGTCTTGGGTATTTTTATCTCTTTCAATACTTGAGAGTATTCTTTATTTTTGTGAATGATTTTGGATGCTAAAAACAATCCTGAGCTTTTGCCTCCAAGTTTTCCCCTGCTTCCTTGAGGAAAAATGATCTTTTGAATCAAATCATAGAAATCATGAATGTCAATATTGGTTTTTGCAACGTTGATAAAATCAAGTCGACCACTAAAAAACCGCCGGATTAGGGAGACACTAATTCCTTTCTCAGTTGAAGGAGGCACCTCAAAACCATCTTTGGAAAGGTACTGAAACCTGGTGACCGCATCGACAATATCTGTCAGGGTTGATTGCGGATTACTGATGGCTCGAACTAAAAACCGTGATTTGTCCTCCGCCACCCACTTTTGAATGAGAGATAATATCAATTTGCTGTT
>CBFDCH010000527.1:0-2699 GCA_965603235.1 uncultured bacterium
GCAGAAGGAGTTGTGTTTTCCTGAGGTTCCATTATTAATTACCCTCCTTAAACCGTTTTTCAATGATTTCTTCCATGCCTTGACAATGTTGGCAAAGAGCTTTATGTGTGTCTACCAATTCAATTTGATCGGGGATATTGATCTCTGTAAAATTGCCTGCATCCACAGAAGATGGGATTTTGACTCCCCCTTTATCGAGGGTTTGATAATCAATCTCAATTAAGCTGGAATTTTTCAGAACAACCTCTTTTTCCCATATTTCCTGACTGGTTTTTGTATCCCATTGTTGACCCATTTTTTTGGCCAATTCCCTGAAAATCCACCAGGCAGGTTTTGCTTCTCCAGGTGGGTCGACAGATTTTTTTACCAGATTTAATTGCATGCTGGTGCTAAAATATGTACCACTATATTCAATCCATACCGCTGCCGGCAAAACCACGTCTGCCAATTGTGCTGTTTTACTCATGAAGATATCCTGAACAACCAGAAAATCGCACGCTTTTTCTTTAACCTGGTAACCGCCCATACAATAGAGGAATTTTAAGGAAGGGAGGGAGAAATCCTGAATAGGAAGAATGCCCATCATATAGGCCCCGATGGTGTTGTTCTCTTTGCTCAGGGAGTGTATGGATATATTTTCTTTGTTTGCCAGGGCAGATAAATCATAATTTGGATGATGGATGATAATTGTTTTGCCTTCCAGTTCTTTTCCCAGCCCGGTAATCCCTTGCAGGGTGGAATTGGCGAACCGGGTAATTTCCAAATTTTCCACGTCTACAACTACAAGTTTGGCTCCTTTTAATACGGCCTGTTTTACATAGCTGGCGGCAACGGGGTTGTCTCTGGTTATATCCAGGCCAACAATGGCAATGGTTGAAGCATTGTTGAGATCCGGGTAATTAATGGAGAAGATACCGGGAGAATGGAATTGGGTGAGGTTTTCGGTTGCCACAACGGAGTTGAAAAATTTAGAAACTTGATAAAGATCTTCATTGGAGTTTTTTGTCGAAACCAGACAGCCAATTGTATCTTTATCATCACCATCGGTAATCTGGTTCAGCTTTTGAGCAATAACCTCCAGCGCTTCATCCCAGGAGGCTTGCACAAGGTTGCCATCTTTTCGGATCAGGGGAGTGGTTAATCTATCCTGGTTATGAATAAAATCGAAGCCAAATCTTCCTTTGAAACATAGTCTGCCGTTATTGGGGTTGCTATCTTCAACACCGGATACTTTAATTAGCTTCCCGTCTTGAATACTTAAATCCAGCTGACAGCCCACCCCACAATAAAAGCAGGTGGATGTCATGTGGCTGACATCCCACATACGGGAGAAGCGGTTCCTCTTCTCAAAAAGAGAACCCACCGGACAGGCCTGTATGCATTCACCGCAATGAACACAATCAGAGGAGGGGAGTGTCAAATCGCCTTTAACAACAATTTTGGAAATATTACCCCTGTAACCATAGGAGAGGGCATTATTCACCTGAACCTCATTGCAGGCCTGCACACAGCGACCGCAAAGTATACAGCGGGAGAAATCCCGGCCGATAAGCGAGTCATCATATTCCAGAGGATAACGCGTGGGGACACGGTCAACAGTCCTTTCGGTCACCATATATTTGTAGGCAAGGGCTTGCAACTTGCATTCCCCATAGGCGACACAAATCTGTTCTGCTTGATCATAATCGGATACCTCTTCCTGGAAATCGGTCCATTCACGGGGGTATTTGCCTCCAGCAGCGCAATTGTGGTTGCCTGAGACCATCAATAGCTCAATAACAGTTTTTCGTGCTGTTACGATTCTGGGGGTATGGGTGTAGATTTCCATATCCGGAACAGCTGGAGTGGAACATGATGCTACCGGACCCGGCGCTCCCTTAACTTCCACAATGCAGATTCGACAAGCCCCTGTAGGAGTAGTGCCCTTTAAAAAACAAAGGGTTGGGATGTGGATGCTATTTCGATTGGCCACTTGAAGAATGGTATCTCCATTTTCAAACTCGCACGGTTTGTCGTTTATTCTCATAATATTAGGCATGGTACATACTCATCCTGTTCAATTAATTTATTGCTTGGTAATTCTGGGTTAAATTAACCTCTTTTTTAAAACATATTAACCCGCAGTTTAAACACCGTTCTGCATGGGTTAAGGCTTCACTTTCACTCAGGGTCATTATGTTGTCAGTATTTCCCCTTGGTGCTTTTAACTTATCGCTATTTTCAATCTCAAATATATTCTGTAGAACGGATTCATCAGTAAGTACCCCATTTTCCGGCGTGATTTCCTCCCCCTGGTGAAATAGATGTATAGCTCTGGCGATTTTTCGACCCCTGCCCACTGCCACAACAACGCGGCTAAGATCACTGACACGGCCAATTTCATTGACTGCAAAAATCCCCATGCCGGCTTCATTTGGAAGGACTGTGTGCAGATTGACGGTTTTCCAACCATCTTCTTCTTTAGCAAAGAGCATTTCCGGGAATCGACCAGATCCGATGATTAGATGGTCAAGGGATAACTCCTTAAATTCACCAAATTGAGTACGGACAGTTAAATGCTGAAGGGTTTCTCCCTGACCTGAAAGTTCGGTTGAAACGGATGAGAAAATCCAGTTTATCTTTTCTGATTCCGAGGTTTCAATGCCAAGGGATTGAGCTTTCTTTTTATTATAGGGCAGGAGAATGGAAACTTGATCCGC
>CBFDCH010000528.1:0-2698 GCA_965603235.1 uncultured bacterium
TACCACTGATCCACTGATCACCAACACAAAAAACAAACATAAGAATCTTTTCATCTCTCCTCCTCATCATTTGTCATTAGACTATAATACGGAAAGGCAAGCAACTTTGTTTCCTCATTTTTTGAATAATTTTCGTCTTCATAATGGACACTTCCTCCAGGAATTTGACATTCTATGTTGGCCTGGGTAACATATCCGAGGAGGATTAACATGAAAAAATATCTATTTATCATCTCAGGAGTGGCATTGTTTTTCTTGGGCATGGTATTTTCCGATCTTTTTCAAGATTCGATAAACTATATCTTTAATCGTGATATATTCACTACTCCGAACACTTTAATGAAAAAGTTGACCCAAAAGGAGAAACATTTGAAGGAGCTCGAAGCACATTCGGCCCTCAGGGAACAAAATCTGACCCAACTAATAAAGGAGATCAAAGCCAAGGACTATTACAACCTCACCAAGGAACACCTGCTCACCTCCTCAGTCGTGGCAGAAGACAAAAATAAAATTATTTTAAAGCCGGCAGAGTATGAGATGTATCTGAAAGATGCCACCAGCGATGATCCAGCCATCAAGGAATTAAAACAGCGATTTAACAATAAAGTAAAAATGATGCTGGGTGTTTCCAAAGGAATCATGCGCGAGAAAGTTACCAAGCTGAACATTGAAGTGGTGAAAATGAACAATATACTGAAGAGTAAAAACCTGGAGCTTAGTGAAAAATTGCAGGAGGTTCAGGAGTATAAGGGCATGTTGGAGAAATACCAGAGGAACCTGGATGACCTGGCCGTTGTGAAATCGGACCTGGAAAAAAAGGTGGGCACCCTGCAGTCCAAGTTGGAAACAAATATTGAGGACGGCCGCCTAAAGGTAAATTTTCAGGGGGATATCCTCTTCCCCTCCGGCAGTCATAAACTGAGGAATGTAGGAGTGGATCTACTCGATTCGGTTTTCCCCATACTCAACCAGAATGTAGAAAAATTCGATATATTTATTGCCGGTCACACCGACAACGTGCCCATTAAGAGAAATGCCCTGGATAAGTACAAATCCAATTGGGAACTCTCAACCTACCGGGCCATTGAGGTGGTAAAATACCTCACCGCCAAAGGTATGAGCCCCCGTACTCTGACTGCTGCCGGTTATGGTGAGTTTAAACCCATTGCTGACAACTCAACCACTGAGGGTAAGACCAAAAACCGGCGGGTGGAGCTGTTTCTCATCCCCAAAATCATCAAACGTACTTCAGCAAACCAGTAAGAGAAGAAGTGTCTTCACTTGTAAGAAATTGTTTTTTGGGGATAATCGTAATATAATATGGAAACCATGTTTAGCCGCTGGAAAAAGGTCGACCTCTTTATCGGGATCTGGTTTATTCTCACCAACCTCACCTTCATTTTTTTAAAAAAAAGCCTGTTCCCTTTTTTCCTCTGGTCCCTCATCATCCTGGTAGTGGTCCGCCTCCTGATTTTAATGAAAAAAAGGTTACTCTGGAAAATCAGAAACCGGCTGATGTTCTCCGGCTTGTTTTTTGTTGTAACCCCAATTGCCTTTATCCTGATCTTTTTTTACTTTATCATTATTATCATTCTGGCCCATTATGGAATTGTGATTACTGAAAATGTGATGAATAAGCAGGTAGTTCAGGCTGAAAGAATTGCGGACCGTTACCTGGTCTTACATGACAGGGAGTTGATGCTGCAGGACATTCAGAATTTAACCAAATATAATCCTCCCTATTTCAATATGATATTGTATGAAAAAAAAGGTGACACCTACGCACCCTTCTTCATCTACCCCGACACCCTGGACACTAAAAAACTGAGAGTATACGGTTTTAGCGGCTATTTCATGATTTACGACAAATTGTACCTGGGGACAATGAGATCCAATGACAAATTTGCCGTGATGGTGGCCTTTACAATAAACCAGACCTTCCTGAATGAATTGTCAACCATAAACGAGTTTATCATCCAGTACCGCAATCCCCGCAAAACCTCTATAAAAAAGGAGGTGGCAAACCTGACAGCCAGTACTGATTTTGAGGATCAGTCGATGAATTTCCCCTGGCTCTTCCAGTACAAATACCTGGATTTTAACACCATAAAAAATGACCGGCCGGTTGAACAGCCCAGCAGTTTTCTGCTGCTGTTCGACTTTGATAAGGTGTATGGCAAAATCAGACGAACCAGCAGCTCAAATTTCCAGGATTTTACCAGATCGGTGATTTATGTACTGGTCATCATTTTCGGTATCTTTATCATTATCTCTTTTATCATTGGTCTACGCATGGTCCGGGTTCTGACCCATTCCATCAATGAGATAACCAAGGGTATCCAGAAGGTGAGACGTGGAGATTTTTCCGTTAGGATAAAAATAAAATCAAGAGATCAAATGCAATACCTGGCCGAATCCTTTAATGAAATGGCCTCAGGTATAAACCGGCTGCTGGTTGAAGAGAAAGAGAAGCAGCGGCTGGAAGAACAGCTCCGTATTGCCCGGGGGATTCAACTAAAACTGCTGCCAGCCGAAACCTTTGCCTCGGACCGCTTTGAGATAGAGGCCATTAACATCCCGGCTGCGGAAATTGCCGGAGATTATTTTGATTATTTTTATCAAAAAGGAAATTATCTCTCCGTGCTGGTTGCAGATGTGTCCGGCAAAGGCGCTTCTGCTGCCTTCTATATGGCTGAAC
>CBFDCH010000529.1:0-2690 GCA_965603235.1 uncultured bacterium
AACCGACACAATATATGGTTTGGCTGCTGATATTTTGAACCGGGATGCGGTTTTAAAGATCTTTAAAATCAAGCAGGTGTCAAAACACAAATTGTTGAGCCTGATTTGCTCTGACCTAAAGTGTGTGGGCGAATGGGCGCATATATCCAATCAGGCTTATCGGGTGATGCGCAGGGTATTGCCTGGTAAATATACGTTTATTGTGCCTGCTTCCCAGGTTATACCAAAAACAATTTTGCAGAAACGGAAAACGCTTGGAATCCGCATTCCTGATTCGAGTATTGCCAGATTTTTGGTTGAAGAACTGAAACGGCCACTCCTCAGTGCCAGTGTACCCAAGGGTGAGGATGATTTTTTCACCTCTCCAATCGAAATCGCTGAAAAATTTCGCCACCAGCTTGATCTCATCTTGGATGCCGGTCCGATGCCAAATTTACCGTCAACAGTGATCGATTTTACGGTTTCTCCCCCCCAGATTGTCAGGGAAGGCTCGGGAGATATTGAGGCTTTGATTTATTAACATTTTATCCGCCGCCGATCAGGTGTATCGCTTCTACTTTATCCCCTTCCTCTATGTTAGTAGTGGCAAAATCCTCTTTTTTGACGATTTGACCGTTAATTTTTACAATAATCATGGGAAAAGTGAATTTCATGTATTTGAATAGGTCAATAATGTTTATTTGTTGAAATCCTTTTATTTCCGTGTCGCGGTTGTTTAAAATAATTTTCATTTTATTCTCTGATTCAAGGTTAATTGTCCCTCATTTTGAGATATTAATTGATTTTTACCCGTTTCTTACCCTTTTGGTCAACAATTTGACCGATTAGGTAGAATTTTTCGCCAAACAACCGCAAGGCCTTTTCCACCCGGGTTAGTTCGTTTTTATCTATTATCAGCACCATACCGATACCCATGTTAAACACACGGTATCTTTCGATTGCGTTGATATTTCCGGCTTCGATTAAAAAGTTGAAAATCTGTGGAACCGGCCACGCTTTTTCAACTTGAGCCATGACTCCTTCAGGTAAAATCCGCGGGATGTTGTCAATAAATCCGCCCCCGGTTATATGAGCCATTCCTTTTATCAGGTCGTTTTTAAGCAATTCCTTTACCGGTTTTAGATAGGATCGGTGGGGCTCCAGCAATTCCTCACCAATGGTTCGGTTAAAACCACTCACCGTGCTGTCGACCCTTAGTTTTTGTTTCTCAAATACAATGTGGCGCGCCAGAGAATAACCGTTGGTATGGAGTCCGGTTGAGGGCAAGCCGAGGAGTAAATCGCCTTTACATATTTTTGATCCGTCAATAATCTTATCTTTGCCGACCAGTCCGACAATAAATCCTGCTACGTCATATTCATCATCCTTATAAAAGCCGGGCATTTCAGCTGTCTCTCCTCCCAATAGGACAAATTCGTTCTCCAGGCATCCTTCCAGAATTCCGGAGACAACTTCAGTAATTGTATCAGGCTGAAGTGCGCCTGTCGCAATATAATCGAGGAAAAAGAGAGGATTGGCCCCATATACAAGGATATCGTTTACGCAATGGTTGACCAGATCTCTGCCGATGGTGTTGTGTTTGTTCATTAAAAAAGCGATTTTCAGCTTGGTGCCCACGCCATCACTGGAGGAGACCAATACTGGATTTTTCAAATCAGATTTCAGTGGGAAAAAGCCGCTGAATTTTCCGATCTCCTTTACTCCCATTTTACTAACCATTTTTTTTATTTTTTTTACCGCCTGGTTCCCCTTATCAATATCAACGCCAGCTTCCTGATACATGTTTTTAGGCATTTATTATCTCCCTAGCCATTTCCATTTGGAATGATTGGTTTTTTTGGGTTCAAAGATTTGATCTTTTTTTTCCGCCCATAGAGGGTATCATCAAAGAAAAGGGCGATTTTTTGGTTCAACTTATTACGGGATATATAAAAACGGACAAGTTTATGAAGCAGGGTGTTTGGTTTTGTATAGGGGCAGACACTGATACAGAAGCCACAATCTGTTCCCACGTTTTTCCAGAAGGAGAAACACTTTTCCATGTTAATGGTCCAGCGGTCACACCCCCGCTTGGTTTCAGGCGCTCCACTACTGATCGATTGTGTGGGGCAATTTTCCGCACATTTTTTACATATCTGGCAAAATTCTTCAATATAGTAGGGTTTTTCTGTTTGATCCGGTAATAATTCCATCTCTGTAGTTACCACGGCCAACCGCAGGCATGGGCCCCAGGTGTGATGCATAAAAATTCCCATCCGTCCGAGTTCCCCCATACCGCAGGCTATGGCCAGGGGGACGCCGAGCACCTCATAGTTGCCGTCCGTATGAGCCCTTGCTTCATATCCTTGCTGACGGATATATTGAGCCAGAATATTAGCGATTTTGGCCATTTCCACGTAAAGCCGGGTCGATTCAAGGACGGCTGGCAGAGTGGGTGCATGTTTGAGCATGGGTACATTCATGGTGCCGGCAATTACTATGGCATACCTATGGCTGGTCTCAACCTTTTTCCCCCACACTTCTTTCCATCGTCCGGTGTGAGAATAGAGCTGATAGGGTTTTAATACAGTAATGCCCACATCATCCGCTCCGTAAAATTTGGCCATTTGTTTAATAGCCTCAGACATCTTTTCAGAATCCAACTCCGCTTTTGAGCCTGTCGGTTTTCCCATGGATGCTGATCTGGTTCT
>CBFDCH010000530.1:0-2686 GCA_965603235.1 uncultured bacterium
TATAAATGGAGTGAGGATGACAAGTTAAACTCAGGAAAATCCATGTTTACCATTAAAAACAGAGCAATCCTGGTCAGCGGTATGGAGTGGATGTCGGGAGAAAAGGAAATGCTGCTTCGGTTATACAATGCCGGACCGGAGAAAGAAAAACTGGTTGTCAAGTGGCAATCATTGGTTCCCAAATCGATCTATCTAAGTAACCTATGGGGTGACCGGTTAAAAGAGGTGACACAGCCCATCATAATGTTTCCACACGATTTTATTACTTTAAGAATTGTGGGATATTCTTATTAATTTGCAAATATTGGCAGAGACCGATCAGATGCCAAACTCAATTTTTAAGCCGAGGCAATAATTGACAAATTCTTTAAGACGTTTGTTGAGGTTGATGGTGAAGAATAGACCGGGTTTAAACGGGCCTCTACGGGATTGGATTTCAAAGGTCAGCGATGGATAAATATATTCATAGCTGTTTTCAAAAGACCCTGTCAGGAGAATGGTTTCCACAAGTTCTACTCCCAGGCGCAAACCACTGGCTATAAAACCTATAGCAGCACCCAAGTGGGCGTGCCATTGCCATTTGCTTGTAACCGGGTAAGGCGTGTCAGTGATGATAACTAAATGGGGACCGGTTTCTGCCTTAATAAACCAACCCGATTGGTGTTGCCATTCCCAACCCACATTGCCGTAAAAAGTGAGGCCGCGATCATAGGCATTCAGAACCCTATAGTTAGTGGTAAAAAACTGGGTATTGAAGGTAGGTATTGTATGATTGCTGGTGGCCAGTTGGCCTCCCAAAGAGATGCTGAAAAAATGGTCTCGCCTTTTTAAAACCTTTTGCATGCCAATGTATAAATTTCCGAATTTTGATTCAGCCTGGCCATATTCATTGTTAATATGGACCAGGGGCAGGTGGAAGTCCAAGTAAAAACCTTTGCTTATATGTTTAGAAAGGGCAAAATCATAAACTCCGCTCAAGAATGTTACGGTGCTGTCATCGGTGAAAAAGGGGTGGGTGAAAGTGAAGTGAAAATGGGTGTTGTCCCTGGGGATTTCCTTTATATTAAAACCTTGAACGTTAAATTGGAAGCAGATAAGGAAGATTACCATACTTAAAAACAGCAATTTTCTTAATGATTTTTTTCTACACATTGTTTTTCCTCTCGCTATAATGTTGGTTATTCGGCTGATAACCTGAAAATCTCAATAATCATCTTTAACGCTTTTTCCATGTCAGACACATAAATGTGTTCGTCCGTGGAGTGCTCCAGGCGGGCGCCAATACCCACTACAGCCATTTCAATGCCCTTGTTGTTGTATATGGAGGCATCGGTAAAACCGGTGATAAAGGTGGTTTTGGCATCTATATCCACGGTTTTAAGGGCTTTCATGGTGGTCTGCACTGTCCAGGAATCGGGTGGAATATCCACTGCCTGACACAGGTTATCCACTTTGATATCCACCTCTGCTCCCACTGATTCCACCTGGTCACGAATGATTTTAACCATATCATCAGCCAGTTGCTGGCCCTTGTCATGGGTCAGGCTGCGGCACTCGGCTAAAAAGGTAGTGCTGTCCGGTACACCGTTGCGGATTAAGCCACCTTTGATAACCCCGACATTGGCAGTGGTTTCATGATCAAGGCGTCCCAGTTTAAGAGATGATATGGCTTTCGATGCTGCCAGGATAGCATTGATCCCTTTTTCAGGCTCCATGCCGGCATGGGCTGATTTGCCTTTAATTTCCACATCAATGGCAAAGTAGGATGGTCCGCCAATTACAATGGTTTCCAGGGTATCATTATCCAGTAAAAATCCTTTTTTGGCACTGAGCAGGCTAAAATCAAGGTTTTTAATTCCCAGGAGGCCAACTTCTTCCTGCCTTGAAATAGCAATTTCAATGGGAGGGTGAACTTCAGCGGTCTGTAGAGCTTCGAATAATTCAGCAATACCTGCCTTATCGTCTGCTCCCAGGATGGTGTTTCCCTTTGATCGGATTACACCGTCACTGAGGACAGGCTCAATGTTCTGGCCCGGCTGCACTGTATCGGCATGACAGGAGAGCAAGATGGGATCCTTCCCCTGACAGTTTTTAGCGGCAAATTTTACCACCAGGTTGCCGTAATTATCTTTTTTTGTCTGACCTCCAATTTTGCCAAACTCTTGAAAAAGGTAATCAATAAAATTCGCCTCATTACCCGACTCACTGTCGATTTTTACCATTTCCATGAATTGATTGATCATCCGTTCTGACATATTAACCTCCGGTTTTTTAATGTTTCATTTTATATAATGTTTGGGAATAAGTAAAGCGAAATATATTGAACTTAGGCTTAGGGACTCTTATTTAAAAGGCCAATATCTTTTAAAAATAGCTTGACAAACAAAATTTTAATCTTTATTATTAAGAATGACTCTTAGTAGGTGAACGATGGATATTAAAAGACGAAGAAGTTTACATCGAGAAAGAATCTACGAAATTATTAAAAATAGTTCACTCCATCCAACCGCTTTGTGGATTTATGATTTTCTTAAAAAAGAAATCCCTTCTTTAGCTTTGGGAAATGTTTACCGTAATTTAAAAATCTTAGTAGAAGAGGGAAGAATAAAAATCAGGGATTTTGGTGATGGCATTGAACATTACGATGCAATAATACAATTGCACTACCATTTTATTTGTGAAAAAT
>CBFDCH010000531.1:0-2684 GCA_965603235.1 uncultured bacterium
GCGGAAGACCCTGTCCAGGCCCATGGTTTTGCTGATAAACTGGGTTACCCGTGTGTCATAAAAGCACAGGTCCATGCAGGAGGCAGGGGTAAGGCTGGTGGAGTAAAACTGGCAAAAAATAGTGATGAAGCCAAGAAGTACATTCAATCGATTCTGGGAATGAAGCTGGTCAGCAAACAGACAGGTCCTGAAGGTAAAATAGTGAATAAAATATTGGTGGAGCAGGGATTGAATATTATATCTGAACTCTACCTGGCGATTATTGTTGATAGGGAACAGGAAATGCCTGTTATTATAGCTTCCAGCGAGGGAGGCATGGAGATCGAAGAGGTTGCCCGGAAAAATCCTGAACTGATCTTTAAAGCTTATATCCATCCAGTAACCGGTTTGTCAGGATTTCATGCCAGGCAGCTGGCCTTTAAGCTTGGATTGAATAAGGTCCAACAAAAGAAGTTTGCCAAATTGTTGCGGAATTTATATCAATTATTTATTGAAAAGGATGCTTCCCTGGTGGAAATTAATCCGTTGATCATTACCGCTGATGACGAGGTAATTGCTCTGGATGCAAAGGTTAATTTTGATGACAATGGTCTTGTCAAGCACCCGGACCTGTTGGAATTACGGGATCTTGCTGAGGAAGAACCACTGGAAGTGGAAGCATCTAAACATGATCTGAATTATATTAAGTTAGATGGAAATATCGGCTGTATGGTCAATGGCGCTGGATTGGCAATGGCGACCATGGACATTATCAAATATTATGGTGGCGAGCCGGCAAACTTTTTAGATGTTGGCGGTGGTACTTCTGTTGACCGGGTCAGGGAAGCGTTTCGAATCTTGCTGTCGGATAAAAATGTACGCACGGTATTCGTCAACATTTTTGGTGGCATTGTGCGAACGGATTTGGTGGCAAATGGTATTGTTAAAGCCATTCAGGGAATGGATGTTGGTGTGCCTATTGTTATCCGCCTGGTGGGTACCAATGAAGAGGAGGGGCGAAGAATTATTAATGACTCCGGCATGAATTTTGTAAGTGAGACATCTTTACCCGCTGCAGCTCAAAAAGCTGTTGATCTGGCAGGAGGAGCATAATATGTCGATTTTAGTCAATAAAAACTCCCGGGTAGTCGTACAGGGATTTACCGGGGGAGAAGGTACCTTTCACTCCACTCAGATGATTGAATATGGCACAAATATAGTGGCTGGAGTAACACCTGGCAAAGGGGGACAAACCCACCTTGACCGTCCGGTGTTCAATAGTGTTGAAGATGCAGTGAAGAGTGAAGCTGGCAACGTCTCAATCATTTTTGTCCCATCCCTGTTTGCCGCAGATGCCATTATTGAAGCTGCCACTGCCGGAATCGAGGTGATTGTTTGTATTACCGAGGGAATTCCAGCCCTGGAAATGGCAAGAGTCAAACATTTTTTAAAAACCACGGCTTCCTGGCTGGTTGGGCCAAATTGTCCCGGAGTAATCTCCCCGGGTGAGGCCAGGGTTGGTATCATGCCTGCCAGAATACATAAAAAAGGTAGCATTGGCGTGGTTTCGCGATCAGGCACGCTAACCTATGAGGCAGTGAATCAATTATCCAGCCTGGGATTGGGGCAATCCACTGCCATAGGAATCGGCGGTGATCCAATCATTGGATCAAATTTTATTGATATATTACAATTGTTTCAACAGGATAAAGAAACTGAAGCTGTGGTAATGATTGGAGAGATTGGCGGTTCAATGGAGGAGCAGGCGGCCCGTTACATTAACGAATACATGTCCAAGCCTGTTGTTTCTTTTATCTCCGGACAAACCGCACCTCCAGGCAGACGAATGGGACATGCGGGAGCCATTATTTCAGGAGGTAAAGGCACAGCTGCCGAGAAGATGAAAGTATTGCAGGAAAATGGTGTGGCTGTGGTAGAAAATCCGGCTGATATCGGTAAAACAATGGTGAGTATCCTGCAACAAGCCAAGTGATAGGTTTAAATTAAATATTGGCAATATAATAGTATTATGGGCGTGGATAAACCGGAAGATCCTTACGAAAGTACGGTTGTCGATTTTAAGGACATTAAATCGGACCTGCTTGGCGGCAAAAAAGATCAAACCATTATTCTCACTGTTATCCAGGGCCGGGAAATGGACTTTGGCAAGAGTTTTAGCCTGGCAAAAAAGAATATTTTTATCGGCAGAAACAAGGGTAATGATATTGGTATCAATGATGAAAAAATCAGCAAAATTCATTGTGAGATCATTGTGATTCAAAATCACCAGATAGAACAAATCATCATCCGCGACCTTAACTCCACCAATGGGACATATGTGAATGGGGAGTTGATTACCCAGAAGGTGTTAAAATCGGGCGACAAGATTGAAATCGGCGACACTGTTTTGCGGCTGGGATACGATGATGCCGTTGAGAAGGAATACCATACAAAACTGTTTAATTTTGCTGCCAGAGATTCCCTCACAGGACTTTACAACAAGAGGTATATACTGAATGAACTGGAGAATCAGAGCCGCATAGCCAGACGGAATGAGAGGTTTTTTAGTGTTGTTATTTTTGATCTGGATAATTTTAAGACCATAAATGACCAGTATGGTCACCTGGCCGGTGATGAATATTTAAAGGAAGTAGCCTTTATTTTAAAAAAAGAATTGAGAGAACAGGATATTTCCGGCAGGATAG
>CBFDCH010000532.1:0-2668 GCA_965603235.1 uncultured bacterium
CGAACTTATAGACATTATTGTAATTGTCAGGAAAAATTACTTGGCAAAAAAAGAGTATTATTAAAACTAGCAGTTTCATACATCCATTCATTCGGGCAATTATTGAAACACATCTTTGTCCTTTTTTTGCACCTCTGACTTTTCACCTGTTATTTTTGCCAGAGGGGAAAAAGAAAAAAGTCGTATAGGGAATCAAAATTAAAATCAATTGCCAGGGTGGCACCTTTGCGGGAAATATTGTAAACGGCCGACCATTCTGTCCACTGGTTACCGACTTCCTGAAGAAGCGTGATGGCCTCATTGTCATTTAAAAGTCCTTTCTTGGAATCAAGCCTTTCATAAATGGTTTTGAATCGCCAGCACTGCCCGAAAAGAGTATTCAAAGAAACATTATAAATGGGGCTATTGGTCATCACCTGAAAATTTCCGGTATAAGGAATCACTTTCATCTCTCCATCGGCGGGTTCCAGAATAATAGAGCGACCTGTGGCATCGGCGACAATGGCGTGGATATCCAGAGTATCACGGTCCCGGCTGGTAATATTGTATTGCATGGCAATAGCGGCAGCCTCCTCCACGGTTCTGGCATGATCCAGGATTTTGCGAACCAAAAGGACACAGCTGATAGTTAGTTTATCAGGATCACGGGTGTAGGGTTGCGGTGTGACATTGGCCAGGCCAACCACCAGTCCATGTTCGTTGATACCGTCAGGAGGATTTACTACCGCATCCAATAATCTTTTTTTCCTGGTAAAGGTCAATGAATTAAAATCTGTCCCCAATCCGAACCCGATATCTCTCAACCGCATCGGTGCTATCGATGCATATCCGTCAGTGGGATTTACCCGGGTTAAAAGAGTCAAACATTCCCATCCGGCCGGATTATCAAAACTTCGTCCCAATAAATAGTTCTGCGAATCACCGAAAACAGCAAAGAGAGAACAAAAATAGCGGTTCATGGTCAGGGTGCTGTTGAATCTCTGGTAAATGCTATCACTCCGGTAATTACCGTAAAAAGTGATCTCATATAACACTCCCTCGACATTTTTTAAACTGCTTATGGTTCGGGTGATATGTATGCCGGATGGATTTTCTCCCATCGCACAAATATAGTTGGCCGCAGCCTTGAAAGAATCACTGGACAGAGTCACCTCAATCCCATTGTAACTGGAACCGATGATCCATTGAACCGAAGCCATTCCATTGCTGTCAGTGGTAATAGTTGAGCTATTGGGGATACTGCCATCCCCTTCTACCACCGAAAAACTGACGTCCAGATCAGTGATGGGATTCTGGTTTCCATCAATAACCTGGACAACCAGCGGATTGGCCAATGGTGTGCCACTTTGACCGGTTTGAAGGTTACCCGAGATGATGGTAATTGTGGCATTGATTTCAGGCGGAGTCTGAGTACTTTCTGAATCTTTTGTGCAAAAAGGTAAACAACATAAAAATAAGAACAAAAGCACAATTTTCTTCATACAATACCTTAACATTAACATGAATGTTTTCCTCCTTCAATGATTCAAATCTTACTATCCTTTAAACAGTTAAATTACAGATTGTTTTACGTGATTTTTATCACCGTTAATATCAGTATCCTTTCCGGGTTACTCCATGTCATATATATAATTAGTGGAAATATGAGTTCAATGAGAAGTGTACTCATTTTTAAAAAATGAGAACCTTACCTATAAAGTTACCAGGATTGGAAATTATCTAGTTAGGAAAAGAGAAACGTGGACGGGTGCCAGAACTTTTAGAACTTTGTTAAAAAGTTAGAAAGTTAAAAGATTAAAAAATTACTTGACTGCTTTAACGGTGAAGGGGACTGCCAGTTTTTCCCAGGCGAGTACCACCATATTTTCCTTGATATGAAAGGTCATTTCTTCCACATGCTTGATGGATTTTGGTTTTACTTTTACCCGCAGGGCATCCTTACCTTTATCATATCTTCCGCTTCCCCATTGTTTGGCCACGGAATTGAATATGATCGTCCATTCAGCTTCACCTGGAATGGTAAACAAACCATAAGTTCCGGCAGCAAGTTTTTTACCCTCAACCATGACATCCTTGCTTACTATAAAAGTAGTGGCCTCATTGGCTCCTGTACGCCAAACCTTTTCATATGGTACCAAACCACCCCAGATTTTACGTTTGTTGACATTGGGGCGGCCATACTCCAATGTTACCTTAACGCCATCAATCGTTCCTTCCACTTTACCATTTTTGCTTTTTCGATTGGCATCATCACCCCGTTGTGCTGTCAAAGGCACCACAGTGGTAATCATAAACAGGACCAATATCACACCAATTAAACTGATTTTTCTCATTTTTTCCTCCTACGTTTCCGGCAAAAATCCAGAAAACCTTACCCAAGTATATTAGAGCATTGGAATCTTTTCTTCAAGTTTTTATTTCAATTAAAAACTGTCCTGTTCAGAGGACAAAAATGTGACTTAATGGTGGTGTCAAAATTGCTTGTGTATTTTGGAGTTAATCATGAAAAATATAAAAATTATTAAAAACAGGTTTAAGCTGCTTTCCCTTTTACTTTTGGGAATTTCCCTGGTCACTTTAAGCGGATGTGCAATATACACCCATGACATTGATGCGGAATTTCGAGGTGTTGAGCCATCCAAGGTGAAGAGGTACTTTCTGAAGCAGC
>CBFDCH010000533.1:0-2666 GCA_965603235.1 uncultured bacterium
AAGGATCGATATTAAATAGGTCGCCTACCTGTTTGATGATAGCGGTGTCGTGCAAGCCATTGATGTTGATCCAGGTGACATTGCCAGGTTTGTCCGCCAAAACCAGGTCCTTGATATCAGTGAGCTCAGTTTCTGTATAACTGGCTTGGCTATAGATAATCTGGGTAATAGTAGCATGTTCCAGTTTTCTTTCGCCTACATGGACCAGTGTACCTGGAGGGGCAGCCACTTTTTTTTTGATTTTTTTAAGCAAATGAAGCATGGGTGTTACTCCCTTAGTATCAGGTGCTTTAATGATAATGGTGTAAAATAAAAATATCAATCTTTTATTTAAAAAATGAGTATAGTATAATTGATCCATCATGGATATCTGGCAGCCTGTGACAATTGACAAGAACCAATGCCTTCAAGTTTATCTGGGCAGCCTGGCCCTGTGGGTGTACAACTATGGCGATGAGTGGCATGTGGGTTACGAATACCCCGCCGGTCAAATGGAACCGGCCCGATTCCGCCAAGGCAAAAAAAAACCTGACATCAAAACCTGGCAGCGCTGGACCAAGGAGGAAGCTGCGGTAACCATCCAGTTGAGACCAGTGATGCCCGACCGGGCCGTGGTGGTGAAATCAGAATTTGCCCTCACCATTCCCGGAAAATCACACACCCAATTTTTTATCGGTATCCCCATCTGGCTACAGGTGCTGGGGGGGGAAGAACTAGATGTGTTGATGTTTGAGAAGCCCATTGTACAGCTCTCCAATACCTGGTTTGGCGAAATGGAAACCGGTGAGCTGTGTTACTACCTGGAATCCGGCATGGCCCAGTCTGTGGATCAAAAGGCCCCCTTCAGCGGCAAGGTGATTTGCCCGGTCAAGGTGATGAACCAATCCAAAGAGATCCTTGAGCTATCCAGTTTGCGGGTGGATGTCAAGTTCCTGGCTATTTTTTCTGGAAAAGATTGTCTGTGGTCCAATGGCCTGAAGGTGAGCCAGCCCGAGGGGCGGGATTATAGCCAGGTAGAGGTGAAAAAATCGCCACCCAAGGCGGGTTGCACACTCAAGAAAATTGCCGATCCCAGGGAAGTGTTAAAATCGGGACTGTTGAAAAGTACCTTCAGCGGTTTAATGCATGTCACTAATATTTGGAGCGGCTGATTCATGATATTCGGCATTGATTTCACCGCCATTTTGCAATCAAAGTACTTTGGGCCGGCCCTGCGCATTATATTATTGCTGGTTATCGGCCTGCCCTTCTTTAAGATTATTGCCTCCACGGCTGGCAAGGTGGTAACCCGCAAAGTATCGGCCCAGGTGGGCATGATTACCCGCAAAATCATCTTTTACAGCGGTTTTGTCATTATCCTCTTCATGGTCCTGCGGGAGCTGGGTTTTAAACTAACCGCCCTGCTGGGTGCAGCCGGTGTGGCAGGTGTTGCCCTGGGCTTTGCCGCGCAAACCAGTCTGTCCAACCTTATCAGCGGCCTGTTTCTGATCGGGGAAAAACCGTTCCAGGTGGGCGATTTGATCCGGCTGGGGGAGCGTTCGGGTATTGTGGTTTCCATTGATTTGCTGTCCGTAAAACTGCGTACCCTGGACAATCTTTTTGTCCGTATACCCAATGAGACACTGATCAAGCAGGAGGTGGTTAATGTCACCCGTTATCCCATCCGCCGCATGGATATTAATGTCGGAGTTGCTTACAAGGAGGATGTGGGTAAAGTGATGGCTGTGCTCAAGGAAATAGCAAAGAAGAATCCTTATTGCCTCAATGATCCCGAGCCTCTGCTGGTGTTCAAGGATTTCGGCGACTCCGCCCTGGAACTTTTGTTCGGCGTGTGGTTTGTTAAAACCGATTATTTGAAACTGCGCAACTCCATCATGAAGGAGATCAAGGAGCGGTTCGACCAAGAAGGTATTGAAATTCCCTTCCCGCACCGGACCATTTATACCGGAAGTGCCACCGATCCCTGGCCCGTTGCCCTGCAAACCGACAAACCAAAAGCCAAAAAGAGATCCAAAAAGGACAAATAATCCTCCCCGCAAACCAATCATCATATTGCCAAGTTTGACCTATAAAATAGGTCATAAGACCTGACTTTTAGGTCATTTGGTATTATTGATAAATTTATCACACAATTTGACAATAATTTTGCTTTAGTGTTTTTTAAGGAAAAAGCAGAAAAAAGGGGACAGGCGCCGAATTCCGTCTGCCCCTTTGATACTAAATTGACTTGAAATTGTAATTGTGTTTAATTAGAATTGTATTGCAAGTATCAGGAAAAATACTTACGAACATCCTATTATGGTATTACCATGAAGAAATTTTTCAAATGGGTGGCGGGAATTCTCTTTGCATTTATTGTTCTTATTGGGATTGCCGTTCTTGTAGTTGTCCTCACCATTGACAAAGAGTGGTTAGAAACCCGCCTGCAAAATATTCTCTCCCGTCAGGTTAAGATTGGTAAATTGAAGGCCAGGGTATTGTCGCCAATCAGTGGTTTTCAGGTTGAGGATCTTAAAATATCCAACCTCATGAGCCCTCAGAAACTGAGCATGGAGGAAGAAATTCCAGCCGATCGCCTCTTTATCCAGGCCCGGCTGGGTACCATGAAATTATCGCTCCTGCCTTTGCTGCAGAGAAAGCTTAAAATAAGAGAAATAATATTACAC
>CBFDCH010000534.1:0-2662 GCA_965603235.1 uncultured bacterium
CCGTGTACAAGGGAAGCTCCACTATCAGCAGGATGGTACGGCCCGTTTTGGTGATTTGGTTGGATGCGATATTAACAGGCATGCGGGTTTTGTTGTCAAACCAAATATATCCGGCTTTTTGCTCGCGAATATTTTTGCGCATCTCCTTAACCCCTTTACCTTCCCTAACTGCAAAAAACTGCTGCATCTCCGCGGCTGCGGTCCAATGGTTGATCACCATGGTGAGCTTGGTGATACCGGTGGACTGAATCACATCACCGGTAAAACGCTCTTCCTTTTTATTCTCTTCAGCCAAAGAAATACCCACGAGTGTGACTGCCAGAAGCAGAAAAATGATCAAGGATTGTCTTGTTTTCATGTTCTTCTCCTTAACATATATATTTATACAGTGTTTTCCTCATTATAGTTTAAACACATTGGCAATGGCTTTTAGCAAGGGATGACACCTGCTTGGCTACTCTGGGGCCTCGGGTTGAACCAAGATAAAAATTGGTATTCAACGAACCATCATTTAAAAATAATTTTCTCAATTTTTACTCCAGACCATTTTCATTCCCAGGTCATACCCAGACCACCATTATAAAAGATACGCTTTTTTATCACAAGAAGCGGAGGGAAGTATAAAAGGATTGCTGCTATCTGGAAGGAAGCAGGTTATTTGGTGATGGGGGTGATGTGGAGTTCCATCTCCTCGGTATCCGGGTTGTCAATCAATTGGTAGAGTTTGGAGTTGCCAACCGTTACCAGAGGGAACACCGCCCGGGCATTGATTTCCGGTACTGACAGGTAGAGGATTTTTTTCAATTGACCGTTCAGGTCAAAAATCAGCAACTGACTTTTGCCTTTCCTGGTTACATGAGTGAATAGGTAAATTTTGTCATCCGTTACCTCAAAGTGTTTGATGGGCGGATGGTGGACAGGGAATTTTAACAGGTGTTTCAGATTGTGATATTGGGTTTTGTAGACCCGGTGGGTTTTGTAATATTCGTGGTATTCCTGTTTGTCCTGTTCTGAAACCTGGCGCCGTTCAATGGAGTGAGTGGTGGAAAAGAGGTGTTTGCCGGTGACATCAAAAATATCAATCACTCCCTTGGAATTTTCCACATAAGCCCGGTCTTTATATACACAGAAGCGGGGCGGCCTGACATCAGTGGGATCAATGGATTTTCCGGGCTGAAACCAATGGGGTTTACGGCCGATTCTCTTTATCAGGTTAAAATCCTTATCAAAAATGTTAACTGACCGCCACAAAAAGCCCTCCTCGCGCATGTTGCCAAGACCGATGTAGCCCTGTTTAAAAGGCATGTGCCACCACCCCTTGGTGGTCCGCTTCTCCCGGAGATATTCCCCGGATTTGTTAAAATAAGAGACCCTGTTCTGGCTGTTCACAAAAATCAAATCCGATTGGACATCGAGTTGAACGCCGGTGTCGGTATAGGAGTTAAATTCCCCGGGCCCCATACCTTCCTGACCAAAGGTTTTTATATGAGTGTATTGGGGGATGGAATAAATTAAAATCCGGGCGCTGGAAGTGATGTACAACCGGGTTTTGTCCACCTTTATGGTATGGGGATTAACCAGGTCTGGCAGGGGGATAATTTCAGTGGCCGGCAGTAATCCGCTGGAAGATACCATGACAACTGCCAGCATCCAAAGTAAAAATTTTTTCATATCTTTTCTCCTTTATCAGATTTCAGATTCTATGATGTAAAACGAAACAAATCAGCAAAGGGTTCCCTTTTGGAGAATTGAAATATGTGGAGAGGCGAAAAAATTTTACTGGATGTCAGTGATTTGGAGTTGCCATTCATCTCCCTCGATCAGTTGATATAATTTGTCATTGCCGAAACAGAACGGATATTGCTCCGGCCGGATCCCCCCCCCGCAGGGGGATGAAGGTTTTGTTCAGCAATTTGCCGGATATGTTGAAGATGTAAAACTTGGTCAAATTGCCCTTCATCTGGTAGGTGTAGACGTACACCTTATTGTCTGCCACCGCAAATCCCTTGATGGGAGGGAAATGGGCGGGGAATTTAAAATAGGGTTTGATGCGCAGATAATATTGACGGTTCCGGGGTTTGTTAAAATGTTTGTGATAGAACTCTTTATGGTCTGCAGTGATCTTTACGGATTTGGTTTTTCCCTTTGCCCGTATTATTTTGTCTGTTTTGCTGTCCCAAATGTAAACAATAAAATCCTTCATGTCGGTCCATACCAGGTATTGATCCATAATCTGAAAACGGAAGCGGGAAGAGTCAACTACATAGGCACCCTGCATCGGACCCTGGCGCTGCCACCACAAGCGGTATCTATACAACTCCTTGATTTTATTGAAGTTGTTGTCGTACAGGTCGATGGCGCGGTAATCAATTTTATCTTTATTGGCATAGGCATATACCCCATAATAGTTACCCACCGGTTTGAAGGACGCCCCCCTCAGATTAACCTTTTTCTCAGAGATGTAATCACCGTCCAGAGTGAAGAAGGTGACCTTACCCTGGCTGCTGACAATCAATCTATCCTTGACGGCGATAGGTAGGCAGTATGCCAGAAACTCAGTGGGGCCTTCCCCTTTTTTGCCGAATTTTTTCAACAATTTAAATCGCCGGTGGAATAGATGGAAACATAGGGGAATTCACCTATAAACATCCTATTCCCTTGG
>CBFDCH010000535.1:0-2659 GCA_965603235.1 uncultured bacterium
GAGATCTACTGATCCAACCGGCAGGTGGCAGTGCCATGCCGGCCTCCAAGGAAACTGTGGAAAAAAATCTTCACACCGTACATATGAAAGGAAATGAAGTTTTCAAACATGCAGTATTGCGCATGCAGGAAGCTGCCATCAAAACCATTGAACGGGCCAATCTCACCAGTGAAGAGATCGATCTATTCATCCCCCACCAGGCAAACAGAAGAATAATTGATGCCACCATCAAACGTGCCAAAATACCGCTGGAAAAAACCATGATCAACATCGATAAAATTGGCAACATTTCAGCTGCGACCATCCCCATCGCCCTGGACCAGGCCAAAAAACAAGGACGAATTAAACCGGGATCCAACGTCTTAATGTCTGCTTTTGGTGGGGGATTTACATGGGCTGGAGCTTTGGTACGGTTTTAAGTTTTTTCTCATTCGATTCAGATAGGACAAAGGTAAAAAGGGGATATCCTTGGCCACAAAAGTGTGTTGAAAAAAAATCAACTTTCATTTACTATTGATTACATGGAAAGCCAATTAGAAGAATTAATCGTGGTTGAGGGTATGATGGAAGCAGAAATCATCAAATCAAAACTTGATAGTTTTCAGATCCCCAACATGCTCAAATATGAATCGAGCGGACGTCTCTTTGGCATTACCATGAACGGTTTGGGAAAAGTAAAGATTATGGTACCTGTTGACTATCTGGAAGAGGCAAAAAAAATAATTGAACCAGAACACGATTCCCAATAACCAATTCCATACGATTAAAAACAGGTGAGGTAAATAAAATGATTAGATATTTGACTATTCTTCTCTGTGTATTCTGTTTGAATCTGACCGGCGTCACCTTGAAAGAGAGGATAAAGTCCATCTCTCAAGAGGAGATGCAGAGTGTGCTGGAGTTTCTATCCCATGACTTGCTGGAAGGGCGGGCTCCAGGAACCAGAGGGGGCTACCTCGCCGAGATTTATTTGCGCAGTGTTTTTAAATTATTGGACATCAAACCGGCTGGGGGGAAAGGTTATTTACAACCCTTTAAGCTCAAGGGGTTTACCATTCAGAGCCTCCAGGCCATTGCAGGCAACACACCCTTAACCCACCGCCAGGAGATCGTCGGCACATATACCGGGCCTCGATCCGATTTTCAGCTAAAGGGTGATGCCGTTTTCGTCGGTTTTGGCATCACCACCCCCCTATGGCAATGGGACGACTATAAAGGCTTGGATGTAAAAGGAAAATTTTTAGTGGTCAGGGTGAATGACCCAGGCCAGGAAAAAACGAAAATATTTGAAGGAAACACCCTTACATACTTTGGCAGATGGCGGTATAAAATCGAAGAGGCGGTTCGCCGGGGGGCCCTGGGGATCCTTTTGATTCACACAGACAAAAGCGCTGGGTACGATTGGAATGTGGTGCAAAATTCCTGGGGCGGAGAGGAGTTGCATTTGGAATCCGACATTAACAATCCGCTGAAATTCAGCAGCTGGATACGAGAGGAGAGCCTGAGGAAAATCCTCAAAGCAAAAAATTTGAATCTGGACAAATTGTACAAGAAATCCATGAGCCGCAGATTTAAACCGGTGAACCTTGGATTCGTTATTGAAGTGAAGGGAAAGGTAACAACCCGGGAGGTACTGAACCACAATGTGGTGGCGGAGATACCCGGTAAATCAAAGAAACGGATTGTTTTAAGCGCCCATTTTGACCATTTTGGCATTGGCCAGGGCATAGGGGGCGATAACATATTTAACGGTGCCATAGATAATTGTGCAGCAGTATCTGCCATGATGGTTACAGCCAAAATTTTACATGAATTCAAAAAAGATCTTCACTACTCGGTGACGATTCTAGCCTGCAATGCTGAAGAGTCGGGATTGTTGGGATCAAAACACTATGTATTAAATACCAATCGCCAAAACATCATTGCCAATATTAATTTTGAGTCAACTCCGGTCTGGGAAAAGAGTCGAGATTTTATGGGTATTGGAGCCCGTTTTTCCACATTGGAGGACATACTACAGATATTAGCCCGGCAGGAAGGTTTGAAATACTCCTACTTTTCCATGTCCAACCAGGGATTTTTTTACCGTTCCGATCAATTTCCTTTTGCCAGACACAATATCCCCTCCATATGGATCAGTGCCGGAGAGAATGATCTGTCAGGGGGGAAAAAATATCTCAAATTCTGGAAAAATAAATACCATACAGTAGAGGATGAATATGATCCAGCCTGGAAATTGGAGTCACTGAAACAAACGATCCAGATGGCCCTGTTGACAATCGATTACATAAATAGAACACAGGTACAACCCAAGTGGAAGAGAAAACTTACCTTTCCTGTGGAAAAATAGGCACTACTTTGAATCTTCTACCTTTTCCACCACAATACTCATCTTGGCAACCAGGGCACCGATAGCACCATCCATTTGTATTTTGATGAATGTCTTTGGAATAAAAGTGGTACAATAAATGGGGGCAGATTAGATGGCCAATATATCCGTCGAGTAAGATTAAATTAAGGAGGTAATGTGTCAGACGATAAAACAAAAGGAGGATCACCAGATAGCAAGAGAATAAATCTAAACCAATACTATGAAATAGAATTTTGGTGCAAGAAATTTAAGTGCACCAAAAAGGAATTGAGAGACGCTGTCAAAGCT
>CBFDCH010000536.1:0-2658 GCA_965603235.1 uncultured bacterium
CATTCAATTTTTATTGTTAAGTGCTGCCCTGGTTTATCTATTTTTCCACCTAAAGCCCATTACACCTCACATCATCTCAACCGACTTTAATATGCTCCTGGACATAAAAACCAATTTACTTATCACCCTCTCATTTACCATGGCCTGGACCATTTCACCCATAATCTGGCAACGTATTGCCTCTGCCGGATCACAAAATAAATCAAAAAAAGGATTATTCCTGGCAACCGGAACGATTGCTCTTCTCTACCTCCTCACCATTAACATAGCTATTGGTCTGCGCCAATACACAGGCCAGGAGTTTTCATCCATAATCAACATTTTTCTCTCACCGGGCGGGAAAATTCTGGTTTTTATCGGTATCGCAGCCGCTATCATGTCCACGGCAGACACCGCTATAAATGTGGCTGCCCTGACTATGGTAAAAGATTTACTACCCACAAAAAAGGAAAATGTTATTCGGCTGTCAAGATTCTCCACATTCATCTCCGGTCTATTGGCCGTGATCATTGCCCTCTCCTTAGATTCGATCATTCAGCTATTGGGATTGGCTTCGGAAATTATGGCTGAAGGATTCTTTATTCCCGGAATGTATGCCCTGTTTTTTAAAAACCACAAACCGCTGGCCGGTACATTGAGCCTGATTTTGGGCGGCGGATTCTCAATTCTGGCCTTTGTAAACGCCTATGGCCTGGGCCTGCCAATACCGGCCTGGCCGCATTCTCTGCCCATTGGATTGAGTTTAGCATTGATTGGCTTCCTGATCGGCTTATTCTTAGACCGCGGAAAAAAAAGTTATCGTTGAAGCAGGGGTATACGGGTTGTGCGCTTTTTTACATTCTCCAGCAACTGCCGGGTTTGCTGATTGGGGAATAGGCGATAATCCTTTTCCAACAATTGTCTTGCCCGATCATAATCCTTAATGATCAGATAAAAACGAGCCGCATGCAGCAAAACCAGGTGGTTTTCCGGGAAATCCCTGAGCTGGTTGAGGATAATTCGCTCCGCCTCGCTTTGTTGTCCATCCAATGCCAGGAAATTGGCATAGGAGAACCAAAAACTCAGGGGAAAAGCCTTCTCTTCACGCAAAATGCGATTGAAACATTCCCCTGCCTTTTTCATTTGACCCTTCCGGGTATAATGACGCCCCAAAGCCTCCAGAACTTTCAATTTATAGATAGCATAAAAGGGGTGTTCCTTTTCAGTCAATATTTGCTGAAAAACCGCTTCTCCCTCTCTTTCATGTTCTGCCAGCAGATATATGCCTGAATTATAACGGACCAGGATGCTTTCCCTTTGCAAAGGTTTCATGTTCAACCAAAAATCTTTTTGTTTCTGGCCAAAAAGTTGCGCTTTTTGAGACAATTCAAATGCGAATAATATCCCCAGGCCAACAACAATGCCAACCCTGACCAGGGGCATTTTAATCAGCTTTTGCAGGTAAAAGACGAGGGTTGCGCAAAAAAGCGCGGCAGGAAGATACAAAAATCGCCAGCCCAGGAGAGAAAAGGTGCTGCTGGAGAGGATAATTAAAACCGAAGGCAGAATCAAAACACAAAAACAATACAGGAAGAGGAGGGGATGGGTGAGATCAATCTTTTGTTTAAACAGGGCAAAGAGCGAGAGAATAAAACCCACAACCACAGCCATGCCGACAATTTTAAATCCGATTGAAGCAAAAACTGCAAAGGAATCAACGGTTACCGGCAGAAAAAACGGAGAGAACATCCGGGTAACATAAAATCCCAGAGCAGCCAGCAGGTCCATAAAACCATGACCCGAAGCAGGAACTCCTATAGAATTCAGGGCAATTAATCGCAATGCAAACCAGGCCAGAAATCCAATGAAAAAAGGGAAAAGAGCGCGAATATAATAATGATATTTTTTTCTGCGAATCAACAGGATACCGAAGAACAACAAAGGCAACAAAATAGTATTCTCTTTGGCCAGCAAAGATAAAAAATAAAATATTGCCGAAGGCCACAGGGCTGAATATCTGTTTTTTTTATAAAAGTTGACAAAGCAATAAATGGAGAGAGCCGCAAAAAGAAAGGAAATTAAATCGGTCCTGCCGGAAATCCAGGCAACATTCTCAAAGTGAAAGGGAATGGTGGAAAAAAGCAATACACCAAGATAGGATTGGAAGGATGAAAAACCGATATAAAGCAGCAACCAATAAATTAATAGTAAATTGATCAGGTGGATAATGATATTGGTTATATGAAATCCGGATGGGTTAAATCCCCAGATTTGATAATCCAGATAGAAGGAGAGCGATGTGAGTGGCCGGTAATATTGAACGGACTGTGACAGCATACGGCTATTAACATCTTTACCCGGTGAAATACCAAAAGGGGTAAAGAGGAATTCCTGTAAAAACCGGTTGTTTTGCAGGCCTGGATTGTTTAATATCAAAGAGTGATCGTCCATCAGGAACTCACCTCTGATTGAGGGGAGATAGAGGAACATATTCAGTCCCAGCAACAAAAGAAACAAAAGGGTGCCGGCGAACTGGGGATTGAACCTTATCCTATTTCTCAATTTTACTGGATTTTTCTTCAGTATGCCTGATGAAAATATCTCTTATCGATCGGTTTTTAATATGTTCTAACTGAGCCTCTCCCCATCGAACCAGGTTACTCAAGGCCGGGGATAACT
>CBFDCH010000537.1:0-2638 GCA_965603235.1 uncultured bacterium
ATCGTTGCAGCGCCCTTTTGGTTGCGGAACCTTTACAATTTCTTTACTTTTTGTGGAAAAAATCCATATCTGAGTATTTCTGCCTCCGCGATAGTGCTTCCACTGGTTATATGGTTCTCCCCAAGGTGTATAAGCGATAAATTGGCTATCAGGACTAAAGGAAAATCTTTCCACAAAGGGCAATTCCAATGGTTCCGGATACCCACCCTGCAAAGAAACAGAATACAACTTGGCCCGCCCCCTGGTGGATGAATTTCGGGCAGAAGCAAAAATCACTTTTTTGCCATCCAGGGAAAATCCCCTCACTCCATCACCGTAGGGGTGCCAGGTCAGCCGTTTGGGAACGCCCCCATCAACAGGTACTACATAGACATCCACATTGCCGTCGTAATTACCGGTAAAGGCGAGGAATTTGCCATCGGGTGAGAAAAATGGGCTGGTTTCAGGACCCGCAGCCGTGGTTATCCGCCGCGGGTTGGAGCCATCCAGATTGGCAATCCACAGGTCATCAGCATAACTGAACGCGATATGGGTCTTGCTTACTGCCGGCTGAGTGAGCATCAATGTGGATGGGGATGCTGCCAACATGGTTAAAGATAGAAATATAAATGCGAAACTTAAAATTACCTTTTTTGAATTTAACATGAACCCTCCTCCTTTTTTGGGCTGGTATTTTACTACCAAAATCAATTATACGTATATAATCCTAAAAAAGATTGGTTTATTTCAATCTAATTTAAAAACAAATGAGTAATGGCTGAGTGTGATAAAATATAATGGATGGTTCCCGGAGAATCCGGAGGATATAATGAAAAAAACGCTTTTTTTGTTCCTGCTTTTATCGCTTCTGTGCGCCCGGGTATTTACCGCTAAAATTGCCACTTTTCAGGCCCACGTCACACCGGATACCATTGTGGTGGATGACTCGCGGCTCTACATCACCGAAGGCTGGAGCGTGTTTATCTATTCCATGAAAGATTTCAGGCTAATAAAAAAATTCGGCAGAAAAGGCGAAGGGCCCAAGGAATTTAAAGGGAAACCACAACTCAATGTGCAGGGGAACCACCTTCTTGTTAACAGCACCTCAAGGGTTTCCTTTTATACAAAAAGCGGCACCTACCTGAGAGAGGTCAATAATATTGTGCTGGGCCGGACATTCCAGCCGCTGAAAGACGGGTTTGTGGGGTATCATACTGCTGTAGATAAAGATGGAGACCGCTATTCCGGTATTTTTATTTATGACGCGAATTTCGCCAGATTAAAAAATGTCTACAAGTATCAATCAATTGCTCAGTCCCAGAAGGGCAAAGGGTGGCACCTCTTTGCCAGGACATATATTAAGCCTCTGGTGTGTGATAGTAAAATCGTGGTGGCCGGCGGCGTTAATTTTAAAATCGATGTGTTTGATCATCAGGGAAAAAAATTATTTGTTATCAATCGAGAGTACCAGCGGGTCAGGTTTACAAAAATACATGGAGAGAAAGTCCTAAATCTCTATAAAACCCGGCCCTCCACAGCGCCTCAATATGAGTGGTGGAAAAAAAACATCCATTTCCCCGATTTTTTTCCGGCCATTCGAACGGTTTTCGCGGCTGATAAAAAAATCTATGTGAGAACTTACCGGGAAAAGAATAAAGAATCGGAATTCTTCGTGTTTGACGGGCAGGGGAAGCTGCTAAAGCGTGTTTTTCTTCCCATCGCTGAAAGCAGCGCCAAAAATGCCTATCCTTATATGCGCGATTCCTCGCCTTTTGCCATAAAAAACGGCAACCTGTACCAATTGATCCTGGATGAAGAGACCGAAACATGGTCTCTCCATGTCCATAAGATCTAAGATCCTTTGTACTCTCTGAATTGAAAACAGCGACAGCGCCTATTTTTTTACCTTGGGGATTTTTGGTTTTAAGGTAAGTTTTGTTTTGAGGGCAATGTTAAACATCTCTGTTTTGCCGGCTCCATACCGGGGCCGTTTTTTCGATGAATAGATGGGCTTGTTTTTTTTATCCTTCACCACAATGTAAAGGTCCGGCTTATTTTCGGTTAACTCTTTAAAATCGCGTTCCTAGTAAAGAATGGTGAATTTGCCGCGGCTGGTTAAATTTTTCAGGGCCTTGTCCTTTACGGCCACTTGTTTCTGTTGACTTGCCTGTCTGCCGGTATCCGTTGCTTTTGCCATACCAAATTCGGAAAATCCCCCCATCAAAATTATTAAACCAATAGCTATAAGAATTTTCATTGTTGATCCTTTATTCTTTATATAAAGTACAACCTAAAAATATCTCACCCAAAAGAGCAAAGCGAGGATTGAATCTCTCTTTTTACTTCACTATTGGGGCACCGGCTTTTTTTAATGCCTTTTCCAGGGCCGGTAATTTCTCCTTCAGGATGATATCCAATTGTTCTTTGATCTTTTTATATTCCATGACAGCTATTTTCAGGTTCTGTTTGTGCATAATGGTGGGTCCATAGGTGGATCCCCAGGTGCTGCTGCCGGCTGCCCGCATGCGTGTGCTGATGGTGGGATCTTCCTTCTCGCCGATCTCATCCTTGGCCGTGTTTCCGTACAATTTTCTGTTAAGCCTTAAAATCCGCTGCTTCAGCTCAAACCATTGCTGGTCAAGATCTCCCGGTGCAGCCG
>CBFDCH010000538.1:0-2635 GCA_965603235.1 uncultured bacterium
GTTGAAACCGTTTGAAAAAAGATTGTGCTTCGGTCAGATTGGTTGATATAATTTTCTTATTACGCCCAACAATATCCTGGCGACAGCGGAGGGCCATTAAAGCAAGAATTTCTGACGGCGCACTGCTGCATATGGTGGTGTAGTCCTTAAACACAGCCAGCTTTTCCATGATCTGTTTATTTCTGGTCGCCAGCCAGCCTAAACGTAACCCCGCCAGGGCAAAACTTTTTGACAGGCCGAACAGGGCTACAGAATCCTCAAATAAATCGGCCATTGATTGTAAGGGTTCGACTCCCTCATACTCCAGTAGACGATACATCTCATCGGAAAACACGGTTATATTCCTGTCTTTAGCAAAAGCAATCAGTTCATGAAGCTGTTGTGGTGAAATCATGGCACCAGTAGGATTGTGGGGGAAATTAATAACCAGCAAACGGGTGTTATCTTTGACACAGGATTTTAAACGCTCCAGATCAAAACGCCAATGTTCTCCCTTATCCGGTCGCCAAAACGTTACCTCACAGGAGAGGGAACGAGCGATTTGATAGAGGGACTGGTAGCCGGGAAAGGTGACAATCACATGATCTCCCTCTGCCAGCAGGACATTCATGGCTAAAAAAATACCCTCTTCCGGAGTGACCAGTAAAATATCTTCAGAAGAAAGATTGCGGTATAATCCGGTGATTTCCTGCCTCAAGAGTGGATGACCCTGAGATTCGGTATAACCCAGCTTCAATTTTTCCCATAAGGAGAGGCTTTCAGGATCGGCCATTGCCAGTAATTCAGCCAGGCCCAAAGGTTCACAATCTGAACAACACAGGATGAAGGGGACAGAAAATTCATACCTGGCAAAATACCGCTCCAGTTTAAAAGGATCAATAATCATGAGCTATGCCCCGATTATCATACGCAATCTCGCAAAAAAAGGCAAATACTAACAAAATTGGGTTTTTTTATTGAAAATATCTTATCGATAAATTAAAATATAGCTGTGTTCCACCTAATTCTATTTTTAACTGGAGAGAAATCATGACCAACCAAATGTTTGTAAGTAAGATTCAACAAGTATATCCAAAGCTAAAGAATCAACAGATAAATCATTTTGATCTCCTGGGGTTGTTGAAAACCGCAACCCAAAAAGAGATTGAGAGTGCCTATCAGCAAAATATCGCTGAATTTTCCACTGAAAACATCAACATGATTGCCAACCCCGAAATCAAAAGCCAGGCACTCTTTATTGCTGAAAAGATACATCACGCTCACGATATACTGATAGATTATGACAAGCGGGCAGCCTATGAAAAGAGAGGTTTCAGAGATGCTTCAATAGAAGATGAGGATGAGGAGGCCCCGGTTGAACAGGCAAAATCCATCTACAGCAAAGCCAAAACTCTCTATAGTCAACATGAGTACTACAAGGTCTCGGCAGTGATGCAGGAAGCAGTCCGATTGGATCCGCACCGCCCTGATTATTATCTTCTCCTGGGCAAGGCGCAGGCAGCCATTCCGGAACAAAAACGTCAGGCCGAGGCAAGCCTGAATAAATCGCTGGAGATGGAACCCTGGAATGTTGAGCCCAATGCGGCACTGGGTGTCCTCTTTTATTCTGAAAAGCTCTATCAGCGGGCAGAAGCCTATTTCAGAAAAGCCCTGTCAATAGAACCAGACCATGCTGTATCCAAAAAATATATGGCTGAACTTGTTGGTCCGGAGAAGAGCTTTAAAGATTCGATTATGAAAGGATTAAAGAAAACCTTTCCCTCTGTTTTTAAGAAAAAAAAGTAAGGGCTTTTAGGTTTTATCTCGATTTATTCTTGGTCTTCAGCCTGCCTGTAACTCCTTTCGGTTGCAGCAGTGGCGGTCCTTCTGGGAAAAAAACGCATCAGAAACATCATGAAGTTGTTTAAAAAACCTGGAATTGATAAATACTTTCCTTTTTTAAAAGATTTTACCGCTATGCGGGCTACCCTCTCAACATCCATGTTGAATATACTATTTTTGCTGAATTTTTTCTCAATTCCTGATTTCACCAGCATCTCTGTGGCAATGCCTCCAGGGGCAAAAGAAGATATCACGACATCTCTATTTCTATTTTCCTGTATCAGCGCCTCTGTAAAAGCTTGAGCAGCATGCTTGCTGGCAGAATAAACACTCTGGTAGGGTACCGGGCTAAGGGCTGCCGCGCTGGTGATATTTAATAGTGCGCCTCTCCCCTGTTTCTTAAAATATGAGAGGAAATTGAGGGACAAATCCATAAGAGAGTGAAAGTTGACTGCCATGATCTTGCGGTAAATTTCCAGATGATCGAGTGAGGTCTTCCCATACCAGGTAAATCCGGCATTGTTGATAACCGCGTATATATCCCCAATATCAGTAACTTTTCGAAATAGACTCTCAACTTCTTCACTCATGCTCAAATCTGCGGGGATCACCTCAACCAGACGATTAAACCTCTCCTCAACGGTGGTTTTCAATTCCTGCAGGCGGTCCAATCGTCTGGCGGTAATAATCAGGTTGGCCTCCTCTTCTTCAGCCAGATAAAGAGCGATGGCGCGACCCAAACCACTGGAGGCCCCGGTAACCAAAACCCACTTGTCCTTAAAGGATAACCTTTTCATTATTTGACTATTATACC
>CBFDCH010000539.1:0-2620 GCA_965603235.1 uncultured bacterium
GGCCCTCCAGATCATAATGGAGAATATCAACAATCCCCCCCCATTCAAATCTTGATTTAATGCGGTTTTCCAGATCTGGAATATTATCCGGATGTTTGTCAGAACAGAGCACAATTTGTTTTTCCATTTGGATTAGTTTATTAAAAATATAATAGAATTGCTCACTGGTACCGCCCCATTTGGTTATGTATTGAATATCGTCGATAAGTAAAACATCAATAGAGGTGTATTTTTTAATAAATTCGGGCCGTTTATTTAAGCGGGTGTATTCCACGTACTCATTCATAAAATCACTGGTTGTTAAATAGATTACCTGCATTTCAGCATTGTTTTTGTGAATCTGATTGCCAATTGCATATAAGAGGTGGGTTTTACCAAGCCCCACATCGCTGTAAAGATAAAGGGGATTGTATGATTTTCCAGGAAACTCAGCCACGCTGTAAGCAAAGGAGTATGCCATACGGTTGGAGTCCAGTTGGACGAAAGAATCAAATGAGTATTTTTTAATTAAATTTGAATTAAAAACAGATTTTTTTTCACGCTTGGTCTCTTCAAAAATTTCCGGCTCCTCGCCATCATACAGCGGTATCAACTTGATAATAAACTTGAACTCTTTCTTTAGTTGGGTATTTATCTTTTCCAATAAGTTTTTTTTCAACCAGATGGTTTTACTCTTATCAGGGGATCCCAGAAACACAGTTTCATCAATAGAACCAATAAACACCAGCGGTTCAATCCATTTTTCAAAAGTGGGCTTATCCAGGATTTTAACCAGATAGTTTTTTGCAATATCAAAATAATTCATCTTTCCATGTTTTTCCACAAAAATTCTAACAATTGTGGAATTTTCAGCTTTTTTATCTCCCTAAACCAACTCTGGGGCAACCGCTTATTATATTACAAGAAAGTATCTTGGGATGTCAAGACTTGAAAAAAAAATAATTTTTTATTATAGTAGCCAGGGGCCTGCAGCACTTAAATGATACGAATAAAGAGATTAAAGCCATGAAAAAAATCATCATTCGCATTGCAGCTATATTTGCTATTGTCATTTACTTGCCACACCATACCTGCTGGCAATAGATCTAAAAAGATACACTCCCCTCGTATTGCTGGTTTGGATCTTCTCCATAACCTACTTCCTGTTTATTAAAAAAAAGCAATAAAACGTTACTTCCACCATAGAGAAACAGTATAAATTTTATTTGTCGTTAATAAAACCCAGCATGGGAGTTCGATTCGATAAACATGAATAGTGAACAAACTCAAAGTTTAGATAATTACATGGAGTGCGTGCTGAGATACAATCAACACACCAATATCATATCACGCACGATTACCCGGCCAGCCTTTAATCAACTCATCATGGAGAGCGTTTTGCTTCAGCCACTTGCCTCAGCGCCGCTTATTGTTGATGCAGGCAGCGGTAATGGCCTGCTGGGCATACCGCTCTCGATTTTAAATCCACACAAACGGGTTGTACTGGTTGAAACGCGCCAAAAAAAAGTAAATTTTTTACTTCAGGCAAAAAAAGACTTAAACCTAACCTCTCTTGACGTGGAACACATGGACATCCTTCAGTATATAATCAGGCATGGACGACGCAACAGCAACATAACTCTGGTTGCCAGAGGATTTCCCCGACTCGATATACTTGCGCAACTACTTGAGAAAAAAAAGGTCAAAGAGCTTATTTTAATCACTTCGACCGGCAAATTAAAAAAAATCAAAAAAGAATTGGCAAAGTTCAAACAAAAACTCTATAATATACCCCTTAGAGATGAAATAACTATTGTAAAAATGGAGAATGTTTCACGTGAAACATAAAGAAAACCAGACTGAAATCATTGCCGTTGCCAACCAAAAGGGTGGCGTAGGCAAAACGACAACTGCCATTAACCTGGGAGCTTCTTTGGCTATTGCTGAAAAAAGAGTGCTTTTGGTGGATCTGGACCCTCAGGCAAACTCAACCACCGGCCTGGGAATAGACAAGCATGAGGGTGAGCGCGATGTGTATGCTGTGATGGAAGGCAAGTCTTTGGTGCAGGAAGCCATTCTTGATACAGAATTGCGTTTTTTGAAGATCCTTCCTTCTTCCCGCAATCTGGCGCGTTTTGGCCTGGAGGTTACCTCTGAAGCGGAGAGTCACCTCTACTTAAAAAAAGTCTTGCAGGGCATCAGGGAAGATTATGAATATATCATTGTTGATTGTCCCCCCTCTCTGGGTCTCCTTACCATCAACGCTTTAACTGTGGCGGATAGTGTCTTAATACCGATTCAAACGGAGTATTATGCTTTGGAGGGATTGTCTGATCTGATGAATACAATCAATCGAATTAGGGAAAACTTTAATCCCCATTTGCAGATTAAGGGAATTTTGCTGACTATGTATGACTAGCGGACCAATTTATCCAAACAAGTCGAAGAGGAGATTCGTGATTTTTTTAATTCTAAAGTATACCGTTGTATTATCCCCCGCAATGTGAGGTTGTCGGAAGCTCCTAGCTTTGGCAAGCCGATTCAGCTTTATGATCTCAGGTCCTCTGGCTCACAGGCCTATATGGCGTTTGCCAAGGAGATGTTAAAGCAATGAAACGGAAAGTGCTGGGTAAAGGTATTG
>CBFDCH010000540.1:0-2620 GCA_965603235.1 uncultured bacterium
GCAGACCGGCGAACTGGTGACCCGTCATTCCATTCTGGAAGAGAAAAAACATTCGCTGCATATCCTGCTGGCAGAAGATAATCCCATCAATGTAAAACTGGCCAGCCATTTATTGGAAAAAGCCGGCTATAAGTTAACCGTGGCTCACGACGGCAAGAAGGCAGTCGAGGTCCTCAGCAAAAATCCCCGGCAATATGACCTGATTTTCATGGATATCCAGATGCCGCATATGAACGGTTTGCAGGCCACAGAGGCCATACGGAAAAAAGGATTTAATGAGATTCCAATCGTGGCCATGACCGCCCAGGCCATGCAGGGGGACAGGGAAAAGTGCCTGCAATCTGGCATGAATGACTATATTTCCAAACCCATTAAACGTGAAAAAGTTTATCAGATGGTAAAAAAGTGGTGCCTGGGAATCAATGGAAACGAAGACCTGAGAAATTAGCCATTACTGTTCGCCTGATCTATATTATCAGCGAGTTGGGGAGATATGCCGCAAGCATGGTATTCTTCTGAAAGAGGGATTGGCTGATAGAGCAAAGGAGACCGGTGAATACCTGATCTCCCGCTTGCGGGAGATGGCCGGCCATCGTCCTCTGATCGGAGATGTCCGCGGCAGGGGTCTGATGATTGGTATTGAACTGGTTGCCGACGAACAGAAAACTCCCCTGAAGGACAATCAGGTGTATAATATTATATTGGATATAGCTACCCTGGGTATGTTGGTATATTACCGGAGGAATGTTATCGGACTCATGCCGCCGCTGATTATTGATAATCATCTTGTTGATGAGATGGTCGCTATTTTGGATCAGGCACTGGCTACCGGAGTCAAGGCAAAAATCAAGAGCAAGGCCCGGTTGGCCAAAGAATTTGCCGCATCTAAGCTAAAATAATCAGCCGTAATTGCTGAAATTTATTTTAGCAAATTATCTGGATATCCATCTCTTCCACCTCTACTTTTCTTAAGCCTTGGTAAGATATCCAGGCAAAGTAGAAGAGCAGAAAGGGAATGTAAAAAAATACGTTGGGGCCTGGCAAAATGGCCAGCAGAGGGGTTACCGGCAGGATAATTCCCAGAAAAACAAGCTGAAAGAGACGTTTGCCCTTCTCCTTTTTCAGCCAGATTTTAAAGGCCAGTCTTACCTTATCCTCTTGCCGGGGTTTTTCCGATTTGAGGACCACTCTGAAATTTTTAAGGTTTGCCATGGTTTTTTGACGGGAGAGGTATTTTAAGATCTTTGGGGTTTTATTTTTCAATAGGGCTAGCGCTTTTTGGATCCATTTTTTATTGGAGGTGAGTTCCGGACATTCACTCATTACAAGTTTTAACCTCATCACTGATATAACTTCAATGACAATTGTGTCCATGGACATACTGGTGAAGGCTCGTCCTTATTTCTAGGGTTGCAGGCTGGTTATCAATTCATGTACGCGGTCCAGTCCGGCGGTCAGGTAATCGTGGGGCAGGCCGAAACTGATGCGTAGAAAATGATCCATGCCAAAATGATCTCCAGGAACAATGAGCACACTCTTCTCCTTGCGCAGCCGCTCACTGAAATCGCTGGAATTGATATCCAGGTGGTAGCGAACAAAGGCAATGGCAGCTGCCTGGGGCGGGTGAAAGGTAAAGGTATTTGTGTGACTGTTCATCCATTGTTCGAGCACTGGGAATCCCTGGCGGATGTATTGGCGGGTTCGCTGAATAATTCGCGGCCGGATTTGTGAAGAGAGGGCCAGGGCAGCCAGTTTATTGGAGAGCATGGTAGCGCTCAGGGTATTATACTCGTGTCTGGCCCAGATATCATCAATGGTTTGTGCCGGGGCCACGGTCCAGCCGATACGTAAACCGGGCAGACCATAGGCTTTGCTGGTGCTGCCCACAGCCACCACTTTATCATAGCGTCCATAAAAGGATGGCGTCTGCTGCTCCTGCACTCGTTCGGCGCCGCCGTAAACCTCGTCGGCCAGGATCCAGGCGCCTACCTTCTCGGCAATTGTCACAATTGCGGTCATCTCATCATCTGATAATATTGCTCCGGTGGGATTGTTGGGATTGCACACGGCGATCAGCCGGGTTTTTTCGGACACCACCTCCTCCAACTCCCCCAGGTCCGGTGACCAGCCCCCTTCCTCCCGCAGATGATAGGTCTTCAGGTTAAGGCCAGAATTTTTGGCCATGCCCCATATCTGCATATAATTGGGCAGCTGTACTACAATCTCATCACCTGGTGAAAGCAGGGTTTGCGTGGTGTTAAAGTTAGCCTCAATGGCGCCCACGGTAACCAGCACATTGTCGGCAGTGGCCCCCTGGTACATGGCGGCAATATTTTCTCTCAGTTCCGGGATACCGTTGGCATAGGGGTAGTTCAGATCCTGGTCCAGGAGTTGTTCTATGAAACCGGGATCATCCTGCAGCAACTCACGAAGCAGCATCGGGTGAACGCCGCTTTCAGAAAAGTTGAAGTCCACCTCCTGCTCGAACTTGGACATCCATCGTTCCATTCCAAAAGGTTGAAAAGAGCTCATTTTTTAATCTCCTTAAAAATAATTATAACTATAAATGATAATTAAAAAAACCATTGCACTGATATTTTAGGCCTAAAACTTTTATTTA
>CBFDCH010000541.1:0-2607 GCA_965603235.1 uncultured bacterium
GATCATGAGAATGACGGCGGGTCCAGTAGGCATGTGTCTTTTTGTCGAGACGCTGTAAAAATATATCCGGATCGAGACCGCCACCATTAAAGCGGCCATCAACAATCAAGCCCTTTTTCCGGGTCTGGGAGTAAAAATACTTGGGAAATTCAACACTGGAACCCAGGTATGTGTCCGGCAAATGAAGATAACCGATTTGTCCGTTGGAAACCTTATTCACCAACTGCCGGTTATGTTCCACCCAGGCTTGATAGCGGAGGGTTCTTTCTCCTGATAAAGGTTTTACCGTAATCTGAATGGCACCGGCCATGGTGGGTTTTTTGTTTACGGTTAGGGTGATCATTTTGCCCGCCAGGCCTAGAAAATAGCTATATATATTCTTTTTCGCATATACCGGTTCTCCATTAACCTTGAGTAAATAATCTCCACCCATTACCTTGATTCCTGGTTTGGCCAATGGCGGCATGATGTTCCTCGACCAATCGGGTGTCTTATAAATCTTTTTAAACCGGTAAAGGTTCCGGTTGGTATCCGCCTGCCAGTCAACGCCCAGCATCCCCACATTCTGTCGTTTGCCACGCCTCTGGCGATCTCCGCCAAACACATAGGTATGAGAGGTATTTAGTTCACCGATTAATTCTCCAACTATAAATCGAATATCCTGGCGGCAGGTTGCAGCCAGCATCAGCTTGCCATATTTCTGTCTCATGGCTGACCAGTCCAGCCCGTGCATGTTTGCCTCATAATAAAAATCCCGTTCAAGCCTCCAGGCTTCCTGGAAAATCTGGTTCCACTCCTTCTTGGGATTAAAATTCATCTTAAGGCCTGCCAGATCTATCCCTTTACCTTTGGCTTTCCTTACACCTGATTTGATTATATGAACAGCCTGGCGCAGCTTGTAGATCAATTGCTTACCATTGGCCGATAATTTGTACGATTGTACCGCTTTGGCAATCAGATCAGATTTTTTCTCTTTAAATGAGTATGCATAAAGATCCATGGCACCTGGGACCCGGTATTCAAAGCGGTTAAAATCGCCCTTGTCCAGGTTCATGTAAAATAGAGTGGTCTTGTTTACCGCCAGATTTCTATAATTTCCCGCTGGTAATGACAGGGCTTCTACCCGGTTCTGTATATTCCCAAAATCTATGATGAACTTGCTGCCACCCTTTTTACCCTTGCCCTTCTTGGGTTTGGGTTTGGCTGCTTTTTCACCCTCTTCGTTCAGTTCCAGGGGGAAACGGGATGGGATGTCCGCACGCAGGGGAACACAATAGATCCCAGTGACATTTTTGTATACAACCTCCCACTCAAAATCACAATAAGTAGGATCAAAGTGACGATTGGATAACATAAATAGATATTTCCCGTCCGCGGAAAATACGGGATTAAAATCATTAAAGATTTCGTGACTGATTTTATTGGATTTTCCCGTATCAAGGGAAAATATATAAATCTGGTAGACCAGATCGCCGTTCATCTTGGAATAGGCAATATAGCGGCTGTCAGGAGACCAGTTATAATCATAAATCGCCTTTTTGTCCTGGGACACATCCACATTCTCAAATTTGGCTTTATCCACCTTGGCGATTTTTGTTGTGCCAATGGCAATATAGTAAAGTGTCAGGGTTTGATCAGTAAAGCCGATCTTTGTGCTGTCCGGAGACCACTTCAAGGTATGTCTGTAGCCATTTTTAAATGAGGTCAGCTTTCTATGTGCTGCACCTTTGGCATCGGTTAAATAAATATCATACTCGCCCCCTTTGTCAGACAGATAAGCGATCCACTTGCCGTCAGGCGACCATACCGCATTTTTATCGCGACTGCCGCAATCACTGGTTAAGTTCCTGCTTATTCCTTGCTTGACAGGTAATGAGAAAACCTCGCCTCGGGCAACAATTAATGCCCGTTTTCCGGAAGGTGAAACATCGATACCAGTGATATTTCGACGCACATCCTTGTTATATGGTCTAACTTCAGGAGCGTCGGACAAAACCTGGATGGGAATTTGTTGGGTTTTGCCGCTCTTTACATTCAGTTTCCATAGCTGTCCGCCCACTTCGTACACTATAAATCCCTGGTCATGGCTGGGACGACGGATGTCATAATCCTGGTGCTGGGTTAATTGCCTGGTTTTCCCGGTTTGCGTATTATATGCATAAATGTTTAGGACTCTATCCCGGTCCGAGCTAAAATACACGGTATCACCGATCCACATGGGAATTCGATCAGTACCGTCAAAATCGGTTACTTTCTTGTCCTCATTTGTTTTTAGATCATAAATATAAATTTCCTGGGCCATACCGCCTTTATACCGTTTCCAGGTGCGGCTCTCACGGGCCAGTTTATTGTAGGCTATTTTGTTGCCATCAGGTGAAAAACTGCCGTTTGCGGCTTCATGAAGAATAAGTTCCTCCAGTCCGCTGCCATCGGGTGAGACCAGGTAGAGACGACTGAAACGGCTATAGCTATGCCTGGTTGACCGAAACAAAATCTTTCCCTTTTTGGGGTGCCAGCCAATAACCTGATCCGCGCCCGGGTGAAAGGTAACCCGGGTGATGTTGCCGCCGTGAACATTCATCACATACACATCCACATTGCCGTCAT
>CBFDCH010000542.1:0-2598 GCA_965603235.1 uncultured bacterium
AAACCAGGATATAGTAAGAGATAGGGGTGGTTTTTGTGGTAATATTTACTACAAAGCCGCGCAGAATCCCCTTCCGTTCTATGCGGTACTGGATCACATTCACCTTGGTGGTTTGAATTATTCGTTGCAAATCGATTTTGTTTCTGGCCTCATACCGGTTAACTGTGTCCAGGATGTCGCCGGGATTGAGTTGGGATCCTTTCGGAGCTTTAACACACACCAATCCCAGTTCAGTTTCCTGCCACTCCACATTATCGGTTGGCATACTCCATTTTAACTTGTTGTAAATATTAGCCAGGCAGATTATTACAAAAAATAGAAAAATGAAGTGCCAGAAATACTTGGTTTTCATAGAAAGAGGTCGGTTACTGACATCTTGAATGACCAGATAATTTTCTCTTTTTTATTGAGGTCAAGCAGTTTTTTTTGATCCAGCTTGCGCAGAAAAATATCAGGGTCCATAATGGGGAATTCCTGATCCTGAACATCTGTGGAGGTTTCTTGGTTATGGGAGTCCAATTTGCTGACAAACGTATCCTGATAATCCAATAGGGATTCTCCGATGCGGGATGGAAATCCCAGGAACAACAGGTGGATATTCAGGATAACAATAAAAAGGACAGTTATTGCTTTCATGCTTGTATTATAACAACATTCAATTAATTTTAAAAGCTGCAAACCGCAAATGAGGAGGCAGGGATTACTTATTGCATTCAACCGCAAATTGGGATATGATAGCCGTGTAGCAGGAATATGACCAAGGATTTTAACAAAGAGCGGGAGAATATGGTTGAAAGCCAAATCCGTAACCGCGGTATTACAGACTCCCGGGTCCTGGCAGCCATGACAAGAGTACCCCGCGATCTATTTATCCCACAGCCGGAACAGGTGAGCAGCTATTATGATGGCCCCCTGCCCATTGGTTTTGGTCAAACCATTTCGCAACCTTATATTGTCGCGTATATGACCGAATTACTGGAACTGACGGGAGCTGAAACAGTGCTGGAAATAGGGACCGGCAGTGGTTATCAGACCGCTATCCTGGCTGAGGTAATCAGGCAGGTTTACACGGTTGAAATAGTCAGTCAACTGCACCAGCGGGCCCAGGGCCTCCTGACCGATGAACTTGGTTATACCAATATAAAATTCAAGTGTGAAAATGGACGCAAAGGCTGGCCCGGATATGCTCCATATGATAGAATCCTGGTCACAGCCGCGCCAGATGAATTGCCCTCCGGACTGTTTGACCAATTGAAAGAGGGGGGAGTGGCCATCGCTCCGATTGGCGGGTATTTTCAGAAAATGATAAAGTATCGCAAGGTTGAAGGAAAAATCGAAAATGAGTCACTGATTGGTGTCTCCTTTGTGCCACTGGTATGAAACGAATATTGGTTGTCATTTTATTTTGTTATCTGTTCCTGCCAGCAAATGTGAAGATGATTCCACTCTATATAAATAACCATGAAATAATCGTGGAAGTTGCAGATACACCGGCAAAGAAAGCCACAGGCCTGATGTTCAGGAAGAATATCCCTGATGATTTCGGCATGTTGTTTATCTTTGACGATGAACAAATCCGCAGTTTCTGGATGAAAAATTGCCGGGTTCATCTGGATATTATCTATTTGGATGGAGCCAAACAAGTCGTGGATATTCATAAAAACGTGCCGCCCTGCCAGCAGGAGCCGTGCAAGAGTTATGTCTCAAAAAAACGGGCCCGGTATGTGTTGGAATTGCGGGGCGGGCGGACGGACGAACTGAAACTCAAAATTGGGGGTGTGGTTTTTTTTATCATGGATCAGTAATCAATGGCTAAAGAAAAAATTGAAATTTATTGTGACGGCGCCTGTTCCAACAACCAGCAAAGAGAAAATTTGGGCGGTTGGGGGGCAATTTTAAGCTTTATGGAGGCCAAATCCAGGGAAATTTATGGCGGGGAAAAAAACACCACAAATAACCGCATGGAGTTAACCGCTTGCATTCGGGCCCTGGAAGAGGTCAAACGGAGAGACATCCAGATTGAGGTATATTCAGACAGCGCTTATATAGTGAACTGCATCAATCAGAAGTGGTATAAAAAATGGCAGTTAAACGGCTGGAAAACCAGTAAAAAAGAACCGGTGGAAAACAAGGACCTGTGGCTTCGGCTGCTGGAATTACTTGACAGACTGCCAGTGACTTTTACAAAGGTAAAGGGGCATGCCAACATTGAATTGAATGAGCGAGCCGATTTTTTGGCCAAAAAATGGATTAAAGAGAATGGTTAATCGAGTTCGTCGAGCTGCAGGATGGTGTGGAAGAGTACATTCACCCCGTTGGTAATGTCCCCGGCTGAAGAGAATTCTTTTGGTGAATGGCTGATGCCATTCTTACTGGGGATAAATATCATACCTGTGGGCACCAATCGGGCCATGTTCTGGGCATCGTGCCCGGCGCCGCTGGGCATTGTCTTGTAGCTCAAGTTAAGATTGTTGCAGGCCTGGATGATGAGTTTCTGAATCCGGGTATTGGTGGGGGCCGGAATAGCGGTTACATCCTGAGGCCTTAGGGTGATGGGGGTATTCAATTTGGCTGAAATATGTTTGGCATCCTGCTGGA
>CBFDCH010000543.1:0-2596 GCA_965603235.1 uncultured bacterium
GTACAGTTTGGCCATGGAATTTAATTTTACACTATTGAAAACAGGCAATTCTTTAATCTCTCTATAGGTAAGACCGCTCAATTCCTTTAGACGTACCAACAATTCTCCACGGGCCCGCTTCTCTTCCCAGGAATGGCAGTCCATCCGATTGATATCAACATCATACTTTTTTTCGAACTCCTGAATTACCTTTTCAACAGGATCAAACCAGCCATCATCAATGCGTCCCATTTTGGTTGGATGAGGCTCTTTTCTTCTATCAAATTTAAGGATGGCTGTTTCCACAAATTCTTTAGTTCCCAGGATGTTACCACAACAACTTTTAGTAATAGATAATTCTTCTTCTATACAAAGATCCAAATCAGATATAAAAAATTTTTTGTCGTCGATGAGCTCCATTACAAAATCCCGGTCGATAATCGCTTCCTTGATTGGTTTTTCGATTTCTCTCAAGCTGGTCCAAGGATAATCCTTAACCGATTTGACTATTTTTGCCCTTTTAGGATTTTGCAGAACATAACGAATGGCGGTTAAAAGATATGCATCCTTCTCAACCAATGTTGATTTAAAGCGGCCCTGGAATATATAGCCTATCCCACTTTTGGATTTCCTGTAAAATGAACCGTATTGTCCGTTTAAATCTTTTTGGAAGGCTGACATTTTGCCATTATTGTTTTGCATGACCAAGTGATAATGATTATTCATGACACAATAGGCGAAGATCTTTATTCTATGCTTTTTTGAGTTTTTGCATAATAGGTTGATAAATTTTGCTTTCAGTTTATCTGAATGAAAAATCGCCTTGCCATCCAATCCCCGGTTCATAACATGATGAAATGCCCCTTCAAATGTGATTCTTGCTCGTCGCATAATTCATTATAACATAACAAAGTAACAAAGTAAGGCACCGTCCCCGCTTTTTTTAAATAGAGCTGAATTAATATGACTTTTTAGTTTAAGGGATGGATGAAAAGCACTTAAAAAATGATCTCGGAAGAGATTTATATGATATAATATAATTTTATGGGAAGAGAGGTTGGACTTTAGCGATCAAACCGGACCAAGAATCGATCCGTCCAATCATGGAGAGAAATAAAAAATGGTATTTTTATTAATTTTTACTCTACTTATCCCAAACAATTACTCCACAAAACCCCAGGTTGAAAAAATATTGGACCAGGTTGAGCAGGGTATCCGCAATACAAAATTGTTATCCTACTCTGTGCTGAGTAGAAGCATTCATCCGGAAATGGATGACTCAATTTCGGAAACTACCGGAACCGTTTGGCTGAAGATAGTTCCCAAGGATGACTTCTTCGGGGCATATTTTCATGTGCATGGAACGGACAGTAATGGTAAATTTGACTATTTCTATGATGGACAGAATGGTATTGAGATCAGACATAAAACCAAAACCATTACCATCTTTCACCCCGATGAGTACCCGGATACTCCCAATCATCCGGCCAAAGCTCGGATGGCACTAAGACCCTTCAATCAACTGTTAATTGACGGCCGCTTCAAAAATACGTTGCTGAAGGAAAATCCCAAAACCACTCTCCAGCAAAATACGGACCGGACCAAATGGATAGTGATATTGAAATATCCCAAGAACAAACACGGACAGGAAATAACCACCACGCTGGACATCAATAAAACAACCTCCCAAATTGATCGGATTAGGCAGATGTTGGAATGGAGAGGTTTGACTTATCGAACCCAAATCATACTTGGCAATTACCAAAGAAATGATCCAAAGATTACAGAGCACATTAATTTATCAGGGGATTACCAAGACTATAAGCGAGAGGAGTACAAACGGAACACGACAAAAATTTCAAATCCATATCAAGAGATAATTGGTAAACCAGCACCAGAGTTTAGCTATGAATCTTTTTCCGGCAAAAAGATTTCCCTGGATCAATTCAAAGGGAAACTGATATTGCTCGATTTCTGGGAATACTGGTGCGGGTATTGCATTTTGTCTCTACCGAAGATAAATCAGTTGCAAAAAGTATGGAAAGATAAACTTGTAATCTTGGGGATCGTTACGCAGAATAAGCAGGCAATCAAAAAACTAATAAAAAGTAATGGTTTGATTTACAGAAACATTTGGGCTGACACGAGCATTTTAAGTGATTATAAAGTATCCGGGAGGCCGGTTTATATTTTGGTTGGCACCAATGGCAATGTTATATATGTATCTATTGGAGACCTTGAAAAGATAAAAACGAAACTTAAAGAATTATTAAAATAGAGGCCAGACGCCAAAACATTAATTCCGGTTCACCACACCTTATTACCTCACATAACATAACTACTTTTATGTTAAATGGTAAAATTACTAAATTTTGATAATTTTTCTGATTTTGACAGGGGAGCTTGACTTTAGGTCGGGGTATGCCTCAATCTGACATATTCAGGGAGGGTGGTGAATGGAAATCAGGTCTATTTCATGCCCAGTTTTTGGTTTTTTGATAGGAGTTGGATGGATTCTTTGATGCGCCGCTCGCGGGTTTCGGGCCGTTTGGCGGTGGCGATCCAGCCAATGTAGTGCTTCCTGTAGGAGGGGGCCAGGGTTGCAAAAAATGTCTTG
>CBFDCH010000544.1:0-2596 GCA_965603235.1 uncultured bacterium
TGATCTACCTGATTCCGGTCTTAATTCTGCTGACCGTTCTGGCTCTCTATTTTGGCCTCCATGTGGATGAGAGGATTCCCCTGTCTCCTCAGCATTTGATTGTTTCCAGGCAGGGAATCGCTTTTATGTTATGGGGACTTGTATATATTGTCCTCTCCTTGATCTATTTTGTCCGTCCCTTTTTCCTGTTTTATTATAACCGGCATATTCATCAATCGATCCCCTGGCTGGAGATTGGTATCTGGTTCGGCGGATTCTGGCTTATAAATCTGGTGATCGCGGCCGTAATGATAAAAAAGATGATCCGGGTGTGGGTTGGCAAGGACTATCTGTAGAGTTTGCCAGGGCGACCCTCCTTTTTCCTGCACGCTTTTAAGTGTGCTATAATAGCCAAATGGTGGCATTTGATTTACTATATGGGATCATTTTTTTAATGCTGATCCCCCTCTGGCTGAAAAAATTTTCTAACCGGGAATACATCTCCATTCTGAAGGGTCGTTTTTCACCGCGCCTTAAACCGGAGCGGAAAAAACGGATTTGGATCCATGCGGTTTCCGTGGGAGAGGTTAAGAGCCTGGGATTCCTGATAGAACGGTTAAAAAATCAATATAACCAGGATATTGTCCTGTCAGTAACCACTCCCACAGGATTTCAGGTTGCCAAACAAATGTACACTGATGTGAAAGTGATCAATGCTCCGCTCGACTTTTCATTTATTATCACCAAATTTATTGGCCAGATAAACCCTGAAATTTTGATTCTGAATGAGTTGGAAATATGGCCCAATTGGATTTTAATTGTCAAAAAGTATGACATCCCCATTGTTTTAATCAATGGCAGAGTGTCTGATTCGGCTTTTAAAAGGTACCGGGTGTTTCGTTTTTTCCTGAGGCAGTTTTTTGCCAAAATCGATCTGTTTCTGGTGCAGGCAGAACTATTTAAGCGGAGATTCAGCCGGATTGGTATTCCAGCCAAACGAATTGTGGTATGCGGCAATATTAAGGCTGATGAGGCCTTTCAACTGCAAAGCGGAGTGGCTGAAGAGGGAAAAATATTCAAATATCTGAAGATTATCCATCATGACAAACCGATTTTAACACTGGCCAGCAGCCATGCTTCTGATGAAAAAGTAATGTTTCCGGCAATCAGGCAAATACAGGATAAGGTGTCGGTTATTGTGGTTCCCCGCCATTTGGACCGCATTGGGGAAATCAAAAAACAACTGGCTGAATATTCAATAAAATATACGGTCTGGAGTGAAGCCAAAGAGGTGGATTTAGGCCACCAGGTGTTGATTTTTGATAAAATCGGCTATCTTTTTAATATATTAGCGGTCTCAGATATTGTATTTATGGGCGGCACCTTCAGTAGAGGCATTGGCGGACATAACCTCTATGAGCCGGCGGTTTTGGGTAAATTGATTGTGGGCGGCCCCTATTTTAACAATTTCCCGGTCATTGGCCGGGAATTAATCAATAACAGGGTTTACCTGCAAATCGCAGATACCAAGGATTTGCTGGATATTTTGGAAAATTTATCCGCCATTGATTTCAACAGGGTGAAATCCAGTGGCAGGGATTCCGTTACAGCAAGAAAAGGATCAGTTGAATGCATATTAAACCACATTCGTCAATTAATAAAGTTATGATTGCCGTTTTAAACGGCGTGTCAATAATTTTTAAAATGTTTTCCTTCCTGGCTTTAAAATTAAAATCGTGGCGGCAAAAAACCTTTGCCGAAGCCTGCATTGTGTCGGTTGATAACCTTTCCTTTGGGGGTACGGGGAAATCGGCCCTGATCATTGATTTGGGGATCCGGCTCAAGGATCGGGGTTTTTCATTTGCTGTGGTAACCCGCGGATACCGCTCAAAGTATGAAAGTCGTGGCGTGGAAGTAAATTCCTCTCACAGCAGCCGTGACGTGGGTGATGAAGCGAAAATGATAAAGTTGAGATTTCCCGATCAGGCCGTATTTGTGGGCAAAAACCGTCATAAATCAATTGCTGAAGCCATGCGGCGGGGGATTACCATTATTCTGTTGGATGACGGTTTTCAATCAAGCGATATCCGTAAGGATCTGAAAATTATGTTAATCAATCCCTCACACCCCTATTACTACCTGCGCAATTTCAGGTTTTTGCTTTCCGGTGAAGATTTGGTATTTACCTTCTCAACAGCGGTAGGCCAGGAAAATGACAACCCGTATAGTTTCGAACTTGAAGGATTTTTTGCCCCATCCGGGGAAAAATTATACGTGGAGGATGTAACCTTGCTGGGATTTTCGGCTCTGGGCGATAACCAGCGGTTTTCTCAATCCATCGTTGATTATAAACTGGTTGAATTTAAGGGTTATCCCGATCACCACCAGTTCAACGACAAAGATCTACAGCAGCTTGAGCAAATACGTATCGATGAAAATATTGATTACCTGGTGTGCACGGAAAAAGATTTTGTGAAATTGACAGAACTGGATATCTCGGCTATCCCTTTAATTTATACCAGGAATAGGATAAAATTGAACTGGCAGCCGCTGGAGAAATTTTTTCAAAATGCAGAAAAACAAGGTAAGATTCAGACATTATATTGAATATATATTG
>CBFDCH010000545.1:0-2579 GCA_965603235.1 uncultured bacterium
CAATTAGGTTGGGAGGACGACCGAACATAATAATTCATGCTAAATCATCCGGACTGTTTACTTCAGGGATATTACATTTCCAGAAATCATTCAGGGCGTGGTATAGTTTTGATATATTCTCTTTGGAATCATTATAGAAAAAATCGACATCGCCAGTGAAACGGATGTGGCCATGATATATCACTGCTTCTCCACCAACAATTAAGTAGTGAACCTGGTATTTTGACAATAGTGTGATGAATTCCTGGATGTCTTTTGAAAAATAGGAGGACTTCACTTTTTCTGATGAAACTCTCGAACATCAGGATTGTTGTCTCCAAAAACCCTGATTTTTAATTCCCTGGCAGCATCCTGCCGTTCTTCGGGAGTCATGGAAATGTGCTGGATAATATCCTGCTTCTCTGCCTCTTCGAAACTATGTGTAATAACTGCTTTTCTCTCCATTACCTAAATTTTATCATTATTCAACCTTTATATCAATTTCTGGCTGGTTTATGACTATTTTGTCTTTCTAAAAGAGCATTGAGGAGGAACAGGTTGTGGATGGCGTTGTGCGCGGCGTGAACAAAGGGTCGGTTGTTAAAGGTGATGGCAAGCTGGCTCACTTTTTTATATAGAGAAATCTGCCCGCGGAGCCGTTCCTTGAGCTCAGCCTCGGTGTAGAAGTAATCCCTTTTACTACTCACCACGGATGGTTTGCCATTGGCTTTTATACCGCAGCCATGGTAACGGATATACCCCTTTTCACTGGTGGCATACGATGTTAAAGGTATGATTGACTCGGCGGGCGGCAGTTCTGTGTTGCATACCCCTATACCATTGTCAGCCATCACCCGTAAGATAAAATCGGTCTGCCAGCTGATATGTCTGAATTCAATATGAACATCGACCCGTTTCTGCCGGGCAATAGCCGTTACCTCGATCAGGTATTCCAACATCTTCTGGTTGCGGCTCTCACCATCTTTGAGTTGTAAAATAAGGCTATAAAAGCGCCCTGTTTCAAGCAAGGGACTAAGGGCCCGGATATGTTTTTGCATCCGCTTTATTCCATCATTAATATCTATGGTGTCGGGCTGTGATAATTTCTTGTGGGCCACAACCGCATAGATCATTGCCCCTTTACTTTGCCGTTCGATCCGGGAAAAATCCTGGATACGGGGTTCATAAAAAAGGGTATTTTGGATCTCGGAAAAAGAGAAGTATTTTTGATAATATTGCAGATAATTTTGATCAATATTTTTTTTTGGCAATTGATTTGTCATTAAATCTTTGCTAAGAGAAAAATCCCCGGCAGCAACAAAAACATTTTTATTACTTAAATCAGGAGGGATTTTTAAAACACCATTATTTTTGGCGGATGTTATTTTTAAGCCGGGTTTGATTGCTGGGTTTCCTTTTTTGCCGGCTGAAAAAATTTCCAGGTCCGCGGCAGAGCAAATCGCATTAAAACCGATTTTCCCCCGTACCCCTATAATTCCCTGCCAGTTCTTTCGCTGTTTTTTTAATATACCGGTATTAAACAATGAGAGTTGCCTGTTATCATTAAGCGGTTTTTTCACCAGCAATCTGAAGGATCGAATGGCAACCCGCCTGGTATAGAGTTCCTTGAATATTGCGGTTGTCCTCTCCGATATGGTCGAGAAATTATTGGTTTCAGTTATAAATAGTATTGTCCGTTGTACCATCTTGTAGTCTGTATATCTTATCTGTAGCGTGATCCTTTTGGCTGTTTTATTTTGCAGCTGCAGCTCAAAACATAATTTTTCGGTGGTGTGCCGTACATAACGAACCAGGGCTGTTGTGTTGTTAATATCTTTTTTCAAAAGGGTTTCCACCATGATTCTCCGGGATTTGTTTAATCCGATTTTTCCTTCAATCCCCTGGCACATCATAAATAATTTTTCTCCTTCCCAGCCAAATCGTTTTGATAGATCAAACCTGGTTATTCTCTGTAATTGCCCTATTTTTTTCAGGCCATATTTTTTCATTTTTTCGCGGCAAATGGGAGAGAGGCTGGGTAGAAAGCGGCAATCCAGGAAGGTTAAAACCTTTTGTTCGTCTCCCGGAGCACAGATCCTGGTTAAATCAGGCTGGGCCAACTGTGCCATAATACGGGCCACCAATTTGCTTTGAGCAATACCAACAGCAATCTCTTCAAGTTCAACCTTATGTTTTATTTCCAGCTTCAGTTTTTCAGCAATCTCATCAGCCAGATAAAAACGCCGTATCGGTGTATGGGAGAGGTCGAGCAGGCATGTCCCCCCGGTAGAGACGGAATAGTCGGGTGTATACTGGTAGAGGAGATCCTCAATCTCGCTGCATACCTCTTTTTCACATGTGGGGTTTTGAGCCACAATTTTGGGTTTATGCTGCCATTTTTTTAGAGAGTGAACCGGGATACCGGGTTTAATATTTTTCTCTTTGGCCATAGGAGAACAGGCCCAGACAAAACTCCTGTGGCTGGCGGCTTCCTGGCGTACCACCACAAAGGATTTTTTGGCGTAACGGCGGTTGTGGGCGGATATGGCCTGGGCTGAGAACTGATCAAACTGCAGGCAGACGTACAGAGTGTCAGCCGG
>CBFDCH010000546.1:0-2577 GCA_965603235.1 uncultured bacterium
GGCGATGCCTCTTTTATTCCCAAATGCCTCGAAAAAATAAACGAGTTTAAACGAAAAGGAAAAACCATAATATTTGTATCCCATGACCTGGCAACCGTTGAACTGATCAGTGATGAGGTGATATGGTTAAAAAATGGCGAGATCGAAATGCAGGGGTATCCCAAGCGGGTGGTTGACGCCTATATGGAATATATCGGCAAAAAGGATGAGGGAGATCGCGCAGAAAAGCATATAGAGGAGGAAGAGGAAGGACTGCACAATTTTGAAAAGAGATGGGGTAGTGGTGAGATTGAAATAAACCAGGTAAAAATGATCGATTCCAGGGGAAAAGAGAAGTATGTCTATAAACCAGACGAATCGTTTACCATTGAGTTTGATGTGCATGCCAAGGTTGAGGAAAAGGATTTTGTCTTTGGCGTCGGTATCTTTAACAGCAGCGGTATTCAATGTTACGGTTCAAATACCCAGATGGACAATTATCAATCGGTAAAGATGTTGGGAAAGGGAAAGGTAAAAATTCAGGTCCCCTCCCTGAATCTGATCGATGGCACCTATTTCCTGGATCTGGCTGTTCATAAAAAGGATGGTTATCCCTTTGACTACCACCATTTCCAGTACACCTTCCGCGTTTTTTCCACCCACAAAGATGTTGGTATTGCCCGTATTGATCATACCTGGGAATTTTCCAAACATATCCAGTTTAAAAAAAATGAAGATTTATAGCACGCCGGAACAGCTGAACGTTTGTTTGCGGAAGGATAAATACCGCGCCATCGTGTTTACCAATGGGGTGTTTGATCTGCTTCATCCAGGTCATATTGAATTGCTCGAGTCTGCCCGTTCGCAGGGAGATTGTTTGATCGTGGGTATAAATGATGATGCCTCTGTTCAGCGTTTAAAGGGGAATAAACGGCCGATTCTGCCTTTGCAGGAACGGATGGAAGTTCTGGCGGCTATCGCATGTGTTGATTTTATCATTCCCTTTTCCCAGGACACTCCGCTGCAGTTGATCCAAGCATTGCAGCGGATCGATGTATTGGTTAAGGGCGGGGATTATCGACCGGAGCAGGTGGTGGGCCGCAAGGAGGTGGAAGAGGCCGGCGGACGCTTGTTTCTTTTTTCCTTTCACAGCCAATATTCCACCTCGAAAATAATCGAAAAAATAAAAACAACGTTCAAATAGGGTACACCTTTTCACTTATGAAACTTCGAGGTGCTGAATGAGTTTCTTCAATTGGGAATTTATGGTGACAATTTCCTGAGCGGAAAGCTGGTCTTGAAGTTGTTTTTGCCATAGAAGGTTTTTTTTGTTGATCTTATCCTTTATTTCCCTGCCCCAGTCACTAATGGTTATTTGACATCTTCTCCTGTCCGTTGTGTCATTGATCCTTTGCACCAGCACTTTTTGCACCAGGTTTTCCACGACACGGCTGGCCCGGGAGGGTGATAGGCCCATCCTCATGGCCAGTTCTTTTCCCGAGATGTTGCTGTTTTTGTTCAAACAATTAAAAAGCCGCAACTCAGCAAGGTTTAATTTTACCTGCTTGAGGATGGTTGCTTCAATACCCGCCCAGAGGGAGCTTAATTGACAAATAAGTCCCAGGGTTTCGGGATATGATGGTGAGAAAGGTTGTCTGTTCATGGTTTTTCATTCACCGCCTGCATTAGAACATCTTCATCCTGAACTCCCACGAATTGATGGATCATTTCACCGTTTTTAAATACCAGCAGGGTTGGTATGGTATTGATGCCAAACTTACTGGCAACTTCCATGTTTTGATCAACGTCAAGCTTTAAAACTTTGGTAGAATCGGGGAGTTTGCCGGACATTTTTTCTAAAATCACTCCCTGCATCTGGCAGGGCATACACCAGGGAGCCCAAAAATCTACAATTGACGTGCCTTCAGACACCTCATGTTCAAAGCTTTCGCTGTTAACTTCTTTAATGTTTGACAGGTTGTCCATTGTCGCCTTCTAAAAACTTGCTATTAGCAATAATTGCTAGTGGAAATTATATCATCAAAGTGTAGGCATGTCAACCCCTCGGGGAGGGAATTTGACAATGGGGTGGCAATTGTCTATAATTTTTATGTTGTTGTTTGCTTCCAGCAATTGTACTAATTATTGTAACAGATCAAAAGAACGGAAAATCCAAAGAGGAGAAAACATGATTTTTTACCAAATCCCCTCAGGAGGTGACCGTAATTATGGCTACCTGGTGGGTTGCAAGGCCTCGGGCAAAGCCTGTGTGATTGATCCCTCTCCTGATCCAAAACCCTGTTTTGAAAAAGCACGGCAACTGGACTTGTCGGTTGTTTATGTGGTGAATACACATTCTCATTATGATCACACCTCGGGGAATGAGTTTTTTAAGGAGCAATGCCAGGCAGATGTGGTGGCGCATAGCAGTATCACATACGCAGATATTGGTGTGACGGATGGGCAGGTACTGGATATGGGCGAATTGCGACTTATTTTTTTTCATACTCCGGGACATACAGATGATTCTATTTGTATGCGGGCAGGTCAGGAATTGATGACAGGAGATACCCTTTTTGTGGGAAAAGTAGGCGGCAC
>CBFDCH010000547.1:0-2572 GCA_965603235.1 uncultured bacterium
CCCACAATGCTAAACTGTACGCCGTCAAGATAAGTACCGGCTCCACTGGTGGTGCCTCCGGTTCTGCCATGCAATTAGGATGGGAGTGGTGCCTTGATCATCAGAATGATGATACCAACAATCCAATCATGATTATCTCCACCAGTTTTGGCGGCTGGGAATATGCTAGTAATTGTGATACAGCCTGGCAGCTCATGACTGATACAGCTATCTATTGCAAACAAGCCGGCATAACCATCTTTTGCTCCTCCGGCAATGATGGCTGGTGTGACTCCATGGGCTGGCCCGCCTGCATTAGTGAGGTTGTGAGTGTGGGGGCTGTCTATGATGCTGATTTTGGCATCTATCAACCTTGTGTTCATGAAGATTCCTGCGCTACAAAACTTCCAACAGGCGGGTGCAGTACTGGATGGTATTGCAATGATGATACTGTCCCTGATATGGTGACTTCCTACTCCAATACCGCCTCTTTTCTGACTCTGCTGGCCCCAGCCAATGCCGCTTATACCACAGATAGAGTGGGGTCAGCCGGTTACTCAGGTAATAACTATGTCGCTACCTTTGGGGGGACCTCAGCTGCCTGTCCGTATGCGGCTGGCGCGGCTGCCTGCCTGCAGTCAGCGGCAAAGGCCACCTTTGGATTCTTTTGGTCACCGGATACATTGGAATACGCCCTGGTAACCACCGGCGATCTGATCGCTGATCCCAAGGTCCTCTCAATTGTCAAACCGAGGATTAATTTGGGCAATGCATATGGCGGCATCACACCGGTAGCGGTTTCCGATTTTAAGGTGACCACGGACAGCGGCCAGGCGGTTGTGCAATGGCAGACCTCTTCGGAGAACGGCACTATTGGTTTTTTTCTGCTGCGCAAGGGTCCTAAAGACAAAGGCTACAAGCGGGTGAACCAAACCATGCTGATGGGCCTGTTAACCTCGCCCCAGGGTGGTGTTTACCGCATGGTTGATCCGCAAGCCGTTTATGGCGAAGTGTACCAGTACAAATTGGTTGAGGTCGGTTCAAAGGGAAGCAGGCGTACCTATGGACCCTTTAATGTGGCTGCGGGCCAGACCGGTATTACGGCATCTGCCACTGGCACCATGCGTTATTTGAAAAAACAAAAACCAGCCCATACCCTGCCATCTCTGCGCGGTTCCTTTGGCAAGAAGGGCCATCAATTGAGCGCTTTTAAAAAGGCCCGCCTCAAAACCATGAAGAGGGAAAGAAAGAGGTTTAAGCTTTCCCGCTTAAAGAAGTTCAAAGGCAAAGCCAAAATAACCATCAGGCAGGATGGGCTATATTTAATAAGAAGCGCGGATATTGCCAACACGCTGGGCCTTCATCCCCATCAGGTAAACATGATGATCAGGACAAACAGGCTGCAGCTGACCAACCGGGGCAAGAATGTTTCCTGGCTGCCGGCACGGAGAAATTCCGGAATTTACTTTTACGGCGAAAAAATAGAGAGTATCTATACCAATGAAAATATTTACTGGTTGAAAAAGGGCAGGGGACATTTGATGCCTTTTGTCAATGGCGGTCATCCTGTGGCCAACAGCGGCCTCAGTTTTAACGATGTTTTTCATATAGAAAAAGAACAATATGCCCTGACTGCCCTGTTCGACAATCCCAACGGGGATTACTGGCTGTGGGATGTGATTGTCAGCGGCCTGGAAGCCAAACAATTTAATTTTGGGCTTCATGGTGTTTCAAGCAGCGGCGATCCTAGCTTAGTTGTTTCACTTAAAGGGGCAACCCTCACTCCACACCGTGTAAATGTTACATTGAACGGCACAAAAATAGGCGAGAGCAGCTGGCAGGGCACAACCTCACATCAAATCACTCTCTCCTTTGATCAATCATTGCTTCGTAACGGGGAAAATACCATTGCAGTTAACGGTGTTCTGGATGGAGAGACACCCTATAGTATTTTTTATGTTGATTCCTTTGATTTGAAATACGGACATTATTACCGGGCGTTGAACAATAAATTGTTCTGCCTGGGCGGAGATAACCGGGTGGTAACGGTTGAGGGTTTTACTAACAGAAACATTATGGTATTTGATGTGACCCGTCCGCGCAGGCCGGCATTGGTATCCGGCACCACCATTGATTTACAGAACCGGGTCAGTTTTATTCCTGCCTCTACTGAGAGTAAATACCTGGTGGTTGGCGGGGCGGGCGTGGATCTGCCCGCATCAATAGTTGCATCCGGTCCGGCCGGATTGAAGAAAAAAAATCATTCGGCCGATTATATTGTTATTGTCCCACAAGGGTTTGAACAAGCAGCCGGGGATCTGGTTTACCTGCGTCAGCGCAGCGGATTTGATCCAATGGTTGTTGAGCTTGAGGATATTTATGATCAATTCAACCACGGCATAGCCAGTCCCTTTGCCATCAAGAAATTTCTCACTCATGCTTACAATAACTGGCGAGGCGGGGATCAGAAATATGTGGTGCTGGCTGGTGAGGGGACCTATGATTATAAGGACCACCGGGGCTATGGTGAAAACCTGATTCCGCCGATAATGGTGAGCACTCCCCATGGCCTCTTTGCGGCAGACAACCAGTA
>CBFDCH010000548.1:0-2570 GCA_965603235.1 uncultured bacterium
AAGCCGAGGGCAATCAGGGCGTAGACCATGCCTACGGATATGCCGGTGATTAAAAATTGCAGTAACTCAGTCACTTTTCATAGCGCCTTTCTTCAGATATTCCTGACCTTGATGCCGGTGAAATTAACATACATGCGATCAATTCGGCCGGCGACCCAGGCGGAAATATATTTTAGCCGGGTTTCATCATACTGGATCTTCCCCACCAGTCGAATGTTACTTGTTACGTATCGGCGTTTTACCTGAACGGTTTGAATATCCGCCAGTTTAATGGCCCGGGGAGATAATTTTATTTCTCCCGGCGCCGATTCAACCTCTCCGCCCGCCACAGGGACAAGATCCATACCACAAATCGGGCAATCACCTGGTTTTGGTTGTTTGATTTGCGGGTGCATGGAACAGGTCCATAATTGGGATTCAACCGCTTGCTTATACAGGTGATCCGCATGGTTCTCGTCCAGGGAAATGGAGGTTGAGCCACCACCCAGCAGTAGACCCAGTATAAGTGCAGCCAGGATAAGGCCAAGGGAAAACCAGCGTTGCCCCGGGTCCTGCCAATTATTCCGTATTCTCTCTTTTAGTTTTTTCATTTTAATCTCCCAAGTTTTTCCCCACCATCATTTCCAGTTCCGCCAATTTTTGTCCGCTCCTTGCCCTGGATTGTTCGTAGCCTACCTGAAGGGACAGCAGCGTTCGCTGAGAATCGATAAGATTTAATATATCACTCTTTCCTGTTGTAAAAGCGATTTGGGTAACAGCCAGAGCCTGACGTGCCTTGGGGATCAGGTTTTTTTTGTACAATTTGATCTTCCTTACCGCATCCTGATATTGGAAATAAACTCTGCGCAAACTGGCAAAAAGCTGATTTATTTTGGATTGTTCTCGATTCAGCGATGCTTGATAGCGGGCCCTGGCCCCCTTGAGAAGGGCGCGATTTTTATTGAACCAGAGGGGAATATGAATCGTGGCCATTGCAATGATGGGATCCTTTCCGCTTTCAGGCATATCCGCATTAATTGCCGGGCCAGTGGTAATGGTATTGATACCCAGAGAAAAGTCGGGCAGGTAATTGGCCTTTGCCGCACCAACACCAAAATTTGCCTGGCGGGTGAGATATTGGAGTGATTTAAGCTCACGATTGTTGGCCAAAAGATCTTTGTTAAGTTGGTTTATATTAAGTTCAGGTGAGGGGAACGACAGCATTCGAGGGATGGGTAACCTTTGGTTGATGGGATGGTTCAAGAGGGTATTGAGGTCAATCCGCCGGGTCACCAACAATTGCTGAGTGCTCTCCAGCCGATCATTTAACCGATCCAATTCAAGCTGAACCTTCACCAGCTTGGCATGGCTGGCCATTCCTGTGCTGTATCTGGTGGTAATAATTTTCTCAATGGATTGCAGCCACTGCAGATTCTCATTGAGTATAGAGACCTGTTTATTTATAAAGAATATCTCATAAATTCTGTTTTTTACTGCGGAAAAGAGTTTGAGTTTCTGATTTTCATACTGCTCTTTAATGGCCTGCGCCCCGGCGCTGGCAGCCTTGCCCTTATATTTCAGCTTGCCAAACCAGGGGAACATCTGCATAATGCCAAATCGGTTTTGCTGGGGGCCTACCCTGGTTTCCACATGCCGGATATAGTAGGCAAAAGTAAATTGGGGATTGGGCAATGATTTGGCGGGTACGACTTTTTCAATGGCTGCTTTCCATCTGTAGAAAGCTGCTTTCAATTCCGGGCTATTTATTGCAGCATAGGTCAGATAATCCTGTATTGTCGAATTCTCCTGCAACGTTATGGTCTTGTTATCGGAAGATTGAGCGGACAGGGATACAAACATGAATAATAGTAAAATGATCAGAGTTAAGAATCTTTTTGTCGAACATTGGCAAAATATTAACTTAACTTGTTTAGTTAAGTTTGCGGGTTGAAATTTCTTATCCATATTCGCCCTCCCTATTTTTCTTCCGGCCGGCAGCAGGCTTTGTCGCAGGGACGGTTTTCTTGAGCCATTTTTGCGTGTAATTCTTCCATGAGACAATCGCACTGGTCTTTATCCAGATGCCGGCGCATCTGCACGATTTGATCCACTGCATTCAACTGGATCTCCTTTTGCATGGCGCTGATATCTTCAATACATTCATTTATTTTATCCTTGTCGATTTTTTCCTGATTAAGGGCAGCCAACAAATCTTTTTGACAACTGCCTATTTTCTTTTTGATCACCTCATTTTTTTTGTGGATGGTCTGCTGAATTTGCATGACCTGTTGTTTTTGTTGTTGCGATAACTTTAGCGGAGCTCCCCTTTCACCATCTGTTGACCCGGGAAACAATAAACTGCCAACAAAAGCCAGGTTCAGACTGATTGACAGGACAACCACAATTCGCCACACTATTCGTCCCATGTGAGCACCTCCTCGATGATTTGGCTGATACTGCCGGGGAAATTGGGCTGAAAAATTTCAGCGGTCCTGACCAAGGATGTCGTCGGCTGGGGTGGTTCCTTTTTCAACAAGCCAATCAGTTGGAAATTTACCAAAGTGAAGGCAAACACCAGTGTTGAATATAAA
>CBFDCH010000549.1:0-2545 GCA_965603235.1 uncultured bacterium
ATCCATCAAGGCCTTGCGCACCGGCGCATGAGGCAGCCGGACCAGGGCTGAGGACAAAACGTCCATGGCCATAGATAATTTACGGTCCTTACCCAAACCGGTTACGAAGCTAAGGTTCAGGTAAGTGGCATCCTCGGTCTTGCCGTCCTTGGCCAGGGGATAGTCAGCAACCACCTCTTTCATTTCTTTGAAGGAAGCCTGCATTCTGATGGTGGAATCGACTTTGATGCGGTCGAACTTGGACAGGTATTCCCGATCGATAAACTCCAATTCCTTGTTTACATCATAATCACCGTATACCAATATATAACTGTTGGCCGGGTGATAATAACGCTGGTGAAAAGCCTTGAATCTCTCGGGCGTCAGTTCGGGAATAGCACTGGGATAACCACCGGAGGATAATCCGTAACAGGTGTCGGGGAAGAGGTTTTTGTCAACCACATAGCCCAATTCCCGTTGAGGGGATGAAAAAGCGCCCTTCATCTCATTGTAAACCACACCTTTGTACTTAACCTCGGCATCTTTTTTATCCAGTTCGTAATGCCAGCCTTCCTGCTGCAGGATTTTGGCATCTTCATAGATTCTGGGGAAGAACACAGCGTCCAGGTAAATATGCATCAGGTTCATGTAATCCTTGTTGTTGCGGCTTGATACCGGATAGGTGGTAAAGTCACTGGATGTCATGGCATTGAGAAAGGTTTTGAGTGAACCCTTGGACAGGACATCAAAGGGACTTTTGACCGGGAAATTTTTTGAGCCGTTCAGCACAGAGTGCTCAAGGATATGTGGTGTGCCGCTGTCGGACAGGGGCGGGGTTTTAAAAGAGACAATAAAAGTTTTATTATCATCTTTGGTTGTTACCTTGAGTAAGCGGGCGCCGCTTTTCTCATGCTCAAAAAGCAGGCCTACGGCATCGTACTCCTTAATCTCTTTTTGCTTTACAAACTTAAAGCCATGATAAAGCTTCCCCACCTCAAATGATGGTCCCTTATCAGCTTTGCCGCAGCTGAATTGCACGGACAAAATAAGCAGGGGAAGAATAAATAGAACCAGCAAACGTTTGCTTATCATTTCTATCTCTCCTTAAAAAAATAAATTCGTCATGAATTATTATAATAAAAAGAATTATCAAAAAGCAAACTTTAAAAAACCGCAAAAATCCAAATCCAGAGCTGTGGTAAAATGGGAACAGGTAAATGGATTCAGCCATGAAAATCTCTGTAATTGTAATTGCTTATAATGAAGAGGCCACCATGGGCAAGTGTATTGCCAGCCTGCAACAGGCAACCGAAGCTCATGGGGTGGAAATGGTGGTGCTGGATGGCGGCTCCACGGACCGCACCAGCGACATTGCCGCTGACCTGGGAGTACGGGTGATTCAGTCAGCCAGGGGCCGGGGCAACCAGTGCAGGCAGGGCGCGGCAGCGGCAAACGGTGATATCCTGGTGTTTCTGCACGGTGATTCACTGTTTCCGGTCAATGGATTTACGTTGATCCGCCAATATTTTAAAAACCAGCGGATCCGGGCAGCCACCTTTCGCATGCGCTTCGATGCCCCCCACCCGCTTTTAAAAATCTACTCTTTTTTCACTCGTTTTGATTCCATTTTCTCCTCCTTCGGCGATCAGGGGATTGTGGTGCGCCGGGAATTTTATACCCGCATTGGCGGCTTTCCCGCCTGGTTATTGTTCGAGGATGTCTATTTTTTGCGCCAGGCTCGAAAATTAACTAAAATCATCTCTCTGCCGGCAGCCATTGTCACCAGCAGTCGCCGTTTTTTGGCCGGGGGAATGATACGCCAGCAAATCAAAAATTTATTTTATATCCTGCGCTTTCTGCTGGGCGTGCCGGGCGATGTGCTGGCCGCCCATTACCAGCGTTCTGGCAAAAAAATTCCCCATGCAGCAGTGGCTGTCATGGCCAAATACCCGGTAAAAGGAGAGGTGAAAACCCGCCTGGCCGGCACCATTGGCGATGAGAATGCCTTTTTGATTTACCGTGTCTGCGCTGAACACTGCATGAAGCAGATCAAAAAAACAGCACATATCAAATCTTTTTTGTTCTATACCGGCAGCCAAAGCAAAGAGCAGGTGTACAATTGGGCCGGACCGGGATTTGAACTGGTCGCGCAGCAGGGAGATGGTCTTGGTGAACGCCTTGATTATACCTTTAAGCTCCTTTTGCAGAGAGGTTTTAAAAAAGTGGTGGTTGTCGGCTCTGATGTGCCGGACATTAATCCGGGAATCATTGGCGAAGCCCTGACCATGCTGGACCACAAAGATGTGGTGCTGGGCCCTGCCAGGGACGGCGGCTATTTCCTGATTGGCATGAAGACCCACCTGCCCCGGGTTTTTCAAAACATCGCCTGGAGCACGGACCGTGTGTTGAATCAAACCCTGACAGCCATCGAAGAATCGGGCCTTTCCTGGGCCCTGCTGCCTGAACTGATGGATATTGACACTGAAGAGGATTTAATCCTGTGGTGCGGCCAGGCAGCAGCCAGACACCCGCTGTACCGGAAATTCAGGGCAGTCCAATGACCCCA